>JAFROA010000185.1 GCA_017429885.1 Bacteroidales bacterium
GGCTGGTTTCAGATGTTGCCGCACTGCGGAACTCATCCCACTTGAGATAAACCTTGAACCAGTCCTTGATAGGCACACCGGCAGTCACATAGAGTGCATCCGCGGCACCGCTCTGCTCCTTCTCACCGGCGATAGCGGTAGCATACTCAGCGCGGACTGTCCAGTTATCACGATTGAAGTCAAGGCCAGTGCTGATACGCTCGCGCTTGAGGCTGACACCTTTGCCGTTGATCCAGTTGCCCTTCCAACCGAAGACACCGACTTTCAAGCCCTTGATCGGCTGGAACTGAACGGTTCCGATAACATCTTTCTTCTTGTCGGCATCTGAGAGATTGATACCCTGTCCATTGTAAAGGCCAAGCTGGTAGTGGACGAGATTGTGGTTGTCATTCCCGATGGGAAGGAAATCTCCCTGAACCTGAATACCCAGGTCACGTCCTCCCATATTCGCTTCTCCCAAACGGTCACCCATACCAGCCATCTTCTGGACCAGGAAAGAGAAATCACCGACGCCCACATCCCAAGGATTCATAGGATTCTCAAAAGTGAAAGCCCTCTTGAATTGTCCCATCTTTACGGAGAAAGCGGAATACTTCGCCCACTCGACAAAGAAATCCTTCACGTGCGGAGATGTCCCGTTAGCCTGGAACTGTATACGATATTTGAAATCATTGAATATCGAGCCATCGACATAAAGCCTGATCAGCCTGCATCCAAAACCAGGGCCTCCATTGGCACCGTCTTTATCGGTGTACTTGTAAGAGCCGATAATGTACCCCCCAAACTTGGGCAGACTCTGGAAACCGGTCTGTTTATAGCCGTATTCGGGTTGTTCCGCATTCTGAGCGAAAGAGCTGAAACAGAAGAGAAGAGCCGCAGCTACTGACAAAATCTTATTCATAATAATAGGGTTAAATAATAATCAAAAGGATAATATCGCTATGCGAAAGGGAATATCTTGGTAAGCCAGAAATATCCGATGACAAATCCGACAACCCCGATGATCACGCCCACCTTGGCCATATCCTTTGTCTCCACGAGTCCCGTGGATGCGGCAATGGCATTCGGAGGCGTCGAAATCGGGAAGCACATCGCTAACGAGGCGCAAACGGCGATGAAAGAAATCATGGCCTTAGTGCCACCGAGGGCGAGGAACTGGGCATTGTTGGCAGCAGCGGGATCAGCCATACCCTGGGCTATGACAATCAGTATAGGTATCAGCAAAGCGGCTGTTGCGGAGTTGCTGATGAAATTAGACAAGAAGTAGCAAACGACACCTGCCACGACGAGGACAAGCACAACAGGCATAGTCCCGAAAGGAATGGATTCGATAAGGACCTTCGCCAAACCGGTCTCCTGAAGGCAGGTTCCAAGAGCGAAACCTCCCGCCACCAACCAAAGAACGCTCCAATTGATCTCCTTGATATCCTCCTTGGTGAATATCCCGGTGCAAGTGAGCACAGCAAGGGGAATAAGGGCCACGACATTGGAATTGATCTTGGTGATCTGCTCCGTAGCCCACAGGATGATAGTTCCGACGAACGTGATCCAGACAGTGTAGTACTTCCAATCTTTCGCCTTATTGTTCTTTGGGATCGCCAGCTTCACTTCCTTGCTCTTGAACGGGAAGAAAACCTGAAGCAATATCCACGCGAAGATGATCATGATTATCACGAAAGGAATCATCCTGCTCATCCACTCGACGAAAGAGACTTCAGCTCCGGCTTCAGCAAGGAACTTCACGGCTGTGGCGTTCGGAGGAGTTCCGATAGGAGTGCCTATACCACCGATATTAGCCGCGATCGGGATAGCCAGGGCCAAACCCACCTTGCCTTTGTCGTCTTTCGGCAAGACCGAGAGTACAGGGGCGAGGAAAGCGAGCATCATAGCCGCGGTCGCGGTGTTGCTCATGAACATGGAGAATATGGAGATGACAATCAAGAATCCAAGCAAGACCATCTTGGGGTTTGTTCCAAAGGGAGCGAGCAGGAACCTGGCCAAAGTCACATCAAGCCCATACTTCTCCGCCATGATAGCCAGAACGAAACCACCCAGGAACAGCATGACCACAGGATCGGCGAAAGCCGCCATAATGCTCTTGTAGTTCACCAATTGACCGGCTTCAGGGGTGCTGAAGAACCCGATTCCCTTATTGGATACAGTCAGAAGGGCTATCACAATCAGAAGGACGGACGTCGTCCAGTTGGGGATAATCTCGAACATCCACATCAAGGCGGCGAAAGCGAACAAGGCAATCACACGCTGCTGGCTGAGAGTCAACGCGTCTATGCCATAGAAAGAGGTTGGCACACACCACAAGAAGAGTGTGACAATAAGGACAATGGGAAGAAGAACACAATACTTCATATTGAGTTTCTTCTTCCCGACTGGTTCAATGATGGGTTCAGCCATTTCAACTAATATTTTTACTCAAATTATTATCTTGTTTTAAACTTGCAAATATAATCATTAATAAATAAAAAACAGGCAAATCGGTTCCACGATTCGCCTGTTTAAATACTAGATTGACAAGACTAGATCACGCCCTGCTCGAGCATAGCCTCAGCGACTTTCATGAATCCGGCTATATTAGCTCCCTTGACATAATCAACTGTTCCGTCAGGACGGGTTCCATACTTGACGCACTGCTCGTGGATGCTCTGCATGATCCAATGGAGCTTGTCATCAACCTCCTGCGCCGACCAGCTGATGTGGGCGGCGTTCTGGGTCATCTCAAGTCCGGAGGTGGCGACTCCACCAGCGTTGACAGCCTTTCCAGGGGCGAAGAGAATGCCGTTGTTCTGGAAGAAATGAATAGCGCCAGGCTGGCATCCCATGTTGGACACCTCGCAGCAGCACCAGCAGCCATTGGCGACGAGCTCCTTGGCATCGTCCTCGCTCAGCTCATTCTGGAAGGCGCAAGGAAGGGCGATGTCAACAGGAATGCTCCATGCCTTCTTGCCAGCGGTGAAGAAAGCCTTTCCAGGGAACTTCGTGGCCATATCCTCAACCATGTTGCGGTTGGAGGCGCGCATGTCAAGCATGTAATCAATCATCTCAGGAGTGATGCCCTCAGGAATATGGCAGACACCATCGGGACCGGAGATGGCGACAACCTTGGCGCCAAGCTCACGAGCCTTCGTGGCGGCTCCCCAAGCCACATTACCAAAGCCGGAGAGAGCCACCTTCTTGCCAACTATGTCCTTGCCAGCCTTCTCGAGAAGATGCTGGGTAAAATACAAAGCGCCGAAACCAGTCGCCTCAGGACGAAGGATGGAGCCTCCCCATGTGGCACCCTTACCAGTGAGGACACCGGTGTGGTACTCACGGGCGAGCTTCTGGTACATTCCATTCAGGAAACCGATCTCGCGGCCACCGACACCCACGTCACCGGCAGGGATATCCTGATCGGGACCGATGCAGCGCCAGAGCTCAAGCATGAAAGCCTGGCAGAAACGCATGATCTCCGCATTGGACTTGCCCACGGGATCGAAATCAGAGCCACCCTTGGCACCGCCCATAGGAAGGGTGGTGAGGGCATTCTTGAATGTCTGCTCGAAACCGAGGAACTTCAGCATTGATGGAGTAACGGCCTTGTGGAAGCGAAGACCACCCTTGTAAGGGCCAATAGCGCTGTTGAACTGTACAC
>JAFROA010000186.1 GCA_017429885.1 Bacteroidales bacterium
ATTCGACCAATCCGGATTTCAAATATGACTCTGGCGAGAGTGAGGAGCCTCAAACGCTTCCTCCTTCCCGTCAACGCCTTATCGTGTCTATCGACAGGCGGAATCGCGGAGGCAAGCAGGTGACCCTTGTCACCGGTTTTGTGGGCTCTAAGGAGGATCTCTCAGCCTTGGGACGGACTTTGAAAGTGAAATGCGGAGTAGGAGGCGCCGCGAAAGACGGGGAAATCACCATCCAGGGAGACTTCAGGGATAAAGTCACTGCGATCCTGAACGAAATGGGGTACAACGCCAAAAGAGGCAATTGACGCGATGAACACCATTGACAATCCGGTTTTTTGCGCACTCGCGGTTTTCTTCACTCTTCTTTTTCTATTGAATCTGAAGAGTTTCCTGAAGATTTTCCCGTCGTTGTGGGATTGTGTTGTCAGGTGGAAGGGCAACCTCGATCTTGAAAACAGCATCCAGCTCAGCAGGAGTCGTAACTGGATCGCCGCTATCCTTTTCGTTCCGTTTTGCATGCTTGTGTACGCATTCGGGTTGTATACGCCCGCCTTTTTCATGAGTATTCCGTCAGCCCTACAGTTCGCGGCTGTCACAGGGGTTCTCTTGATATACCTGCTACTCAGGACTTTCCTTAATTGGCAGCTTGAGATGCACAACTACGGCACAAGTGTCTTCACGGCGGCGAACAGGTCGTTTTACAACTATTGCGTAATCTTGTTTTTCCTTTTGTTTCTCACAGGCGGCTTTTTAGCCGTGATTTCTCATAATCAGAGACTTGTGAGGGCGGTTTTGTTGTGGGAGACAGGATTGACCTACGCTATCTACGTCATAAGGCGGGGACAGATTTTCGCATCCTATTGCAATCCTTTTTCGACATTTTTGTATCTTTGCAGCCTTGAATTGCTCCCGACTGCCGCGTTGGTGTTATCAGCCAATCTTTTATGATGTTGGCATCGGGTTTTTGAATTTGGGATTTATATGGCTATACGCAAGATTCTGATCTCACAGCGTGCTCCTCTTAACGAGGCACCTTATGCCTCCTTGAAGGAGAAGTATGGTGTGGACATCACTTTCCGTAGGTTTTTCCTTATCGAACCTTTGACCTCAAGGGAGTTCAGGGCTCAAAGGATAAATATTCTGGACTACACAGCTATCGTTTTCTCTTCCCGACATGCGATCGACGCGTTTTACGGGCTTTGCGAGGAACTCAGGGTTAAGGTACCAGAGACAATGAAATACTTCTGCACCACAGAGGCTGTCGCTATGTATCTTCAGAAACACATCGTCTATCGTAAGCGTAAGATTTTCTTCGGCGATGGAACCTCTGAGTCCATTCTGAATCAGATTGGCACCAAGCATAAAGGCGAGAAATTTCTTGTCACCCAGTCCGACTCAGCTGGTAGCACTTCTCTCACCAAGTTGTTCGATGCCCATGGGATTGATTACAAAGCGGCGGTTTTCGTCAAGAGCGTTCCCCAGGACTTGAAAGACATGGATTTGAAGGAATATGACATGATCGTGTTCTATAATCCTTACGATGTTAAGTCCTTGTTGGAGAACTTCCCTGGATTTGAGCAGGGGGACATAAAGTTCGTGTCATTCGGCAAGTCCATAGTCAAAGCCATGGAGGATGCCGGACTCTCTATCGCCGTCAAGGCTCCAACTCCAGAGGCCCCTTCTGTCGCGAGGGCAATAGAGCTCTACTTGCAAGAACAACAATAGTATCATCATGGAGACATTACCGAAATCCGAGCGCCTTAGCGGCAGGTCTGCGGTTTCGGCTCTGATGTCGAAAGGCCGCTGGGGATTCTCTGGTGGCCTTAAATATTGCTATCTAAGGAATGAGCCATCGGATAGAGCCAATAGGATCATGGTCTCAGTCCCTAAACGCTTCTTCAAGCGCGCTGTTAAAAGGAACCTTCTGAAAAGGAGGATGAGAGAGGCTTACAGGACACAAAAATCGATGCTCGGGCCTTCGTCGATAGACATATTATTCCTTTACAACTCTAAGGAAGTCAATGACTTCCAGACTATCAGGGAGGAAGTCTCGGTCATACTGAAAAACATATCCGATGAAAGATAGCTACAGCATACCCCGTTGGAGGCAGGTCGTGAGGAATGTCCTCTCGGCTCCCTTTCTCGGATTGATATGGTTCTACAGGACTTGTATAGGACCATATATCCCCAAGACATGCCGTTTCGAGCCCTCATGTTCCACATACGCTCTGGAGGCGTTCCGGAAATGGGGACCGTTCAAGGGCTTGTATTTGACGGTCTGGAGATTGTTGCGTTGCAATCCCTGGGGAGGGAGCGGATATGATCCTGTACCTTGACGGCTATATTATCTTCTGAGGCGGACGAAGATGGAGAGGGGAAGGACTTTGCCGAATTTGTCCTTGAGGGCGAGTTCACCAGAGTCGAGCGGGATGTCTGCTTTAAGTCCAAGCGCTTGACGGACAACCGTTTCCCCAAGTACGGCGGAGAATCCGTTGGAGTAGAGGTTGAGAACCATAAAGCTATTTTCCGGAGCTAGAATCGCACCGACATTACGCATCATTTCAAACAGGCACTCGTCAAGCTTCCATTTCTCTCCGTCCGGGCCATGACCATAGGCGGGCGGATCCAGGATTATTCCGTTATAAACATTCCCTCTGCGGGCCTCTCTTTTGGCGAATTTCATGGCGTCCTCCACCACCCAACGGATGCCGTCCAGACCGCTGCGGTCCTGATTCTCATGCGCCCAGGTAACGACCTGGCGTACCGAATCAAGGTGAGTCACATCGGCTCCCGCGGCTCTCGCTGCCAGCGATGCCGCACCTGTGTATGCGAAAAGGTTAAGCACCTTCGGGCGCTGATCCATGGAAGCGGCTATCTCTGAAGTGTTCCGGAATATATATTCCCAATTAGCGGCCTGCTCCGGAAATACTCCAACATGTTTGAAAGATGTCAGCCCGAGCCTTAGATTCATAGTAGAGTCGCCGGTGGCCAACATGTATTTGATCCACCACTGGTCCGGCATGGCCTTCCGTCGGTCCCAAGTACCGCTATCTTCCTTTCCGGCTTTACCGAAACCAGCTCCCGGAGTGAAAACCACGTGAGCCGCCGAGTCCCATTCCTTTTGGGACAACTCCTTGCTCCACAAGGCCTTGGGTTCAGGTCTTGAAAGCACGAAACCACCGAACCGCTCGAGCTTCATCCCGTCTCCGGAATCCAGAAGCTCGTAGTCTTTCCACCTATCTGAGGGAAACTCTGTCGCCATGATGGTGCAAAGATAAAAAAATAGTATCTTTGCTCCGGAAAAAAACGATAACAAAATATTAATTACTATGCAGCAGCACATTGACTCTTATGATTTCAAAGGCAAGAAAGCCATTGTCAGGGTGGATTTCAACGTTCCGCTCGACGAGAACTTCAACATCACTGATGACACCCGTATCCGCGCGGCCCTTCCCACTTTGAAGAAGGTTCTTGCGGAGGGAGGCTCCCTCATTCTCATGTCCCATCTCGGACGTCCCAAGGGCGTGACGGAGAAGTTCTCTCTCAAGCACATCGTGGCTCATGTCTCAGAGTGCCTCGGAGTCCCTGTCCAGTTCGCTGATGATTGCCAGAAGGCTGACGAGCAGGCCGCCGCTCTCAAACCCGGTGAAGTCCTGATGCTCGAGAACCTTCGTTTCTACGCCGAGGAGGAAGGCAAACCCAGAGGTCTTGCCGAGGATGCCACCGATGAGGAGAAGGCAGCCGCTAAGAAGGCTGTCAAGGAGAGCCAGAAGGAATTCGTGAAGAAGTTAGCCTCCTATGCTGACTGCTACATCAACGACGCTTTCGGAACAGCCCACAGGGCACACGCCTCCACAGCTCTCATCGCCGCTTATTTCCCTGAGGACAAGATGTTCGGCTACCTGATGGAGAAAGAGATCAAGGCCATTGACAACGTCCTGAAGAACGCCCGTCGTCCTTTCACCGCCATCATCGGCGGCTCCAAGGTCTCTTCCAAACTCGCTGTCCTTGAGAACCTTCTTGGTAAAGTTGACAACCTCATCATCTGCGGCGGAATGGGCTACACCTTCATCAAGGCCGAGGGCGGCAACATCGGAAATTCCCTCCACGAGGATGACTTGATTCCTCAGGCCAAGGGAATAATGGAGAAGGCCCAGGAACTTGGCGTGAATGTGTCTCTCTCCGTCCAGACCCGAGTGACCCAGGAGTTCGCCAATGACACTCCCGAGATGGTGGTTCCTTCCCACAAGATTCCTGACGGATGGGAGGGTATGGACTGCGGTCCCGCTTCAATCGAGAACTGGGCCAGGATCATCCTCGCTTCCAAGACCATCCTTTGGAACGGCCCTGCCGGCGTGTTCGAGTTCCCGAACTTCGCGACCGGAACCGAGAAGATCGCTGAGTGTGTAGCCAAGGCTACCGAGCACGGAGCTTACACCCTTGTGGGCGGTGGTGACTCTGTCGCCGCTGTCACAAAGATGGGATTCGCCGACAAGGTCAGCTATGTCAGCACCGGTGGTGGAGCTATGCTTGAGGCCATCGAGGGCAAGACTCTTCCCGGCATCGCCGCTATCCAGGAATAATATCCCAAAGCAATGGATCCGCTGGTAGTGCACTGGAATATGAATCCGGAGATAATCCGGATCGGGGGCTTTGCCGTGCGTTGGTACGGCCTCCTGTTCGTCTCCGGTTTCATTCTAGGGTATTGGATTTTCACAAAGTTCTGTGAGCGTGAGAAGGTCAATAAGGACTTTCTCGACCCGCTGCTCTACACTCTCCTCCTTGGTACTCTTGTGGGAGCGCGTCTGGGGCACTGCCTTTTCTATGGATTCGACTATTACTTCACTTCCTGGAAAGGTTTCCTGGAGATCTTCAAAGTCTGGGAAGGTGGATTGGCCAGCCACGGCGGCACCATCATGCTGATTTTGTGCATGTGGTGGTTCGCTTGGAAATACGGCAAGAAGTATCATATTGACTTCCTCTGGATCTTGGATCACCTCTGTATCGCGGTGGCTTTCGCGGCAACCTTCATCAGGCTTGGAAACCTTTGCAACTCTGAGATTTACGGTGACGTTACGAATCTTCCCTGGGGCTTCATATTCGAGCGCAGGGGAGAGACGGAGCCG
>JAFROA010000187.1 GCA_017429885.1 Bacteroidales bacterium
CCAGGAACTCATGGACAGTGTCGAGAATATGCGCACCCCAGTCTCCGAGGCAGCCCATACCGAAATCGTACCAGCAACGCCAGTCTCCCTGGTGGTACTTTTCGTTGAAGTCGTGGTAAGGAGTCACACCGAGCCAGGTGTCCCAGTCCATTCCCCTCGGGATTGACTGCTGGGCAGGCATACGGTACATCTTCTTGGCGTCGAAACTATGCCAGCGGCGGGAATTGTTCATATGGGCGGTCACCGCCGTCACATCCTTGATGATGCCGGCATCCATCCATGCCTTGAACTGGAAGTAGTTGGCGTCAGAGTGCCCCTGGTTGCCCACCTGGGTGGCCAGGTTGGGACGCTTCCTGGCGGCCGCCATCATAAGCTCCGCCTCATGGAAGGTGCGGCACATCGGCTTCTCGAGATAGATATGCTTACCCTGGTTCAAGGCGAGCATGGCTATCGGGAAATGGGAGTGGTCAGGGATTGCGGCGGCCACGGCCTCGAACTCGTTACCGCACTTGTCGAACATCTGGCGATAATCACGGAACCTCTTGGCCTTGGGATACATGGCCAAGACTTTCTTGCACTGGGGACCGTCGATGTCCACATCGCAAAGGGCGACAACATCGATCATTCCGGTCTTCGTGAAGTCGTTTATGATCTGCTCACCCCTGTTGCCGATTCCGACGAAGGCTATCTTGACCTTCTCGCCACGAGGCTTGGCGGCGGCCATGCCGCCAACGAAACTCTCCTTGCCAAGGATCTCTCCCGGCGTGAGGGCCACACCGGCCGATGCGACCGCCATGGACTTTAAGAAATCTCTTCTGTTAAGCATATATTAGTGTTATAGTTATGATCCGAAAGATCGTGTTAAATATACAAAAAAACTGTTAATTATTCTTACTATCTGACAATCTTGACCCCTATTCCCGTCAGGAAAGCGACCTTGGCCAATTTATCAGCTATATGTCCTATTCCCACCGCGCAATGATGCGAAGGTCCCGCCTCGCACCATTGGTCAAAGAAAGCCCTCATACCGCAAGGGAAACGGTACCTGCTATTGGTGTTACCGATCTGAAGGACCTCTCCGGGAACCGTCTCACCCTCAGCGACCAGCAGAAACAAACCATCCTTACCTTCACAAACAGAGAGGAGAGTCACTTCGCTAGAACGGACGGTCATCTGTATGGACAAACCCTTGCCGGGTTTGCCGTGATAGACCGGCAGGGGCACAAGCTCAACCTTGTCCTCAGACATCAGATAATGTGCCGGGCCATCATGGCCAAGGAGGACGACTTCATCCTCGAAATCCATCGCATAGAACTCAGAGAAGGACCCTCCGGCGCCAAGAAGGCTCATGATCTTCATCGCAAGGGCGTTCTTGACCTCATATTCCCCAGCCACCGGAATACCCCGCCCCGTCAGAAGAGTGTTACCGGGAATGACGGAAGTCACAATATCCTCACTCACGTTTCCAGGAGAGCCTTCATAATAATACGCCATAGAACCCAAGTCGTGTGCCTCGACTATCTTATCAAGGGCAACAGAGGTCTTCGCCGCCCTTATAGTCTCATATTCGGAGCAATTCGGATTAACGTCGAACTTGTCGCGGAACTCCTTAACCTTGGCCTCCACCTCGGCATCAGACACCTTATCCCTGATAGCGGCCAACTCATCCATCTCGATAATCTCCAGATGGGTGCCGAAAGTCGCGGAGACCTTGCGAAGGTCCGTGTACACATCCAACATTCCGCAATAATAATGTCCCAGCAACCCCATCCTGTTATCCCTCATTCCCCGCACCGCCTTAGCCGCCTCGACCCAAGAGATAACCTCCGCCTTGGTAGCATCGTCACCAAGATATCCAGTGACGATGGAACGGCTCAGGCCAGCCGAGGATAGGACACCCGCTATTTCCGGGATCGCGCAGGACTGGCAGTATTCAAGCCACAGACCCGTCTTCTCCCCTCTGTCTTCAAGGGAGTTGATCACCTTGTAATCAATCGACGGACCCGGTTGGATGTTGAGGAGTATCACGGGACATCCCAGCTCTTTGACGACAGGGAGGATCGTGGAAGAAAGGCTGTAAGTTGCCACATAGACGAAGACCAGATCCACCGCTGATTCTTTAAGCCTGCCGGCGGCATTCATGGCCTCCTGAGGGCTATCCACCATTCCGGCATCGCAAACAACCACTCCATCAATATCCTTTATCCAAGAGACAATAGTCGAAGCGTGGCTGGTCAACTTGTCGAGCAGGCCTGCGAACTGGCCCCAGTAAGTACATAATCCGGTACTGAAAAACCCTATTTTAGTCATATTCCGGCTCATAATGACATATCATTCTGTAAACACATCATATCTCAACATCGTGAACGCCAGATAAATAATCATTTCCGGCGACAGTGGCGGTGACGCCGACAGGCAGCTCAAAATGGAGGTTTTTGCCGTCACGTATGACTATGATCATTCCGTAGGGGGTCTCCTGAGTGACCTTAACGGTCTGAAGCCCTTCCGGAATCTGTGGATTTATGTTGACCTTTCTATAACCCGGCTCAGTAGGGATGATGCCTCCGAGCGCTTGATAGAACCAGCTGCCGACGCCGTTGAAGCAGTTGTGCAGACGACTGCGGTCAGAGTTCCAATGCTCCCAAGTCCCGGTAGCTCCGTTGTCGATCATATAAAGATAACCGGGATACGTCCGTTCTTTGAGCATCCCGTACATGAAATCACACTCCCCTGCCAAGGTTGCCCATTCGGTGACGACAGGTACACCCACGAGACCGGTCTTCAAATGTCCGTCATACACCTTTGCGGTACGTTCCAACATTTTGTCCCTCACTTGTTTCCTCAGATTGTCAGGGACTATGCCCACAAGCAACGGATAAGCCATGTCAACCTGTGAGCCACTGCCGTAGAGTCCGGTCTCAGGATGATAGAGCGTCTCATTGATCCGCTTAGCGAGGGCATCATAGCGAGCCTTGTAATTAGCGGCGTCCTCGGGATGACCGACAACACCAGCTATTACTTCCAGTTCCTTATACACTTGGCATAGAGAGCAGTTATTGACAAGGTCCACAGACTCGGGATCGGTGACATTCACCCCTTCCGGAGCCGCCCAATCTCCAAGATACCAGGTCCTGTACTCCTCGTCAGGCCATCTTTTCAGTAGCCCATCGACAGTGTAAGTGTCAACATATTCAAGCCAATGGGTCATTGTCGGATAGCATCGCTCGAGCATACGAGAGTCGCCATAACTCATATATGTCCGCCATGGAGCCTGGACAATGAAACCGCACCAATACGGACCGCCTCCCGCCTTGTAGGGACAAGGAGCGGTATGAGGCAGGCCTCCGTCCTCTTGGATGCAATCATTCCACGCCTGGAGCCAGTTGACATACAATGGTGAGACGTCTGACAGTATCTGCAGGGTCAAGGTCGAGGCATTGCCGTCTCCTCCGTAGCCGAGCCGCTCGATATTGGCGCAGTCAACCATGTAGCCGTCAAAAGCCAGATTCTCCAGAGTGTATCGCACCATGTCGTGGATGGCGTTCATGTCCTTATCAGAAGACTCAAACGAACCGCCCATCTTGTAGTCCGTACGCATCCTGTACCCTTTGATGTCCTCAAGTTTGGGTGCCTGAGGCAGATTCTCCAAGACGACATACCGGAAAACATGGTGATTGAACTTATTCTTGAAACGATCTCCCTTGGGAGCTCCGGAGGAAACATAATAATCACGCGAGACAGGATTGTAACCATCCTTCTCCTTGGCATCGCAGTATCCCACGTCTGTCCTATGTCCCTTTTCCATGGATGGCAGCTGTATCTCAAACATACCATTCAAAACACGACCGAAATCCACGACCCAACAATCCTTCCCCGCCGCGGTCACACTCTTGGGGGACACCACCTCTTGTATGCGGCAAGGCTCGCACATTTGCTGCGTGGCCTTTATGCCTTCAATATTAACAACTTCCACATCTCTCCAGGGAAGTTCATCAAGCGCCCTCGGGTCCATGGAAACCGGCACCTCAGAAGCGTCAATGGTCTCTCCTCCGAAATGCCATGCTCCCCAGGTGTCATAATCCGAGTATCCGCTCCAGACACCTTTCCAAGACCCATCCGTAAAGACAAGAGGCTCAGCACCTTCCGGAGTTATCGCATCAAGTTCCGCCTTCACAACGGGGCCTGGATACGCCGCATCGAAAGTGATCGGTTTGTACCAGCCAGACGATATCCATAAGACTATCTCATTCTCTCCCTTCTTCAGCAAAGAGGTGACATCGTACGTCATGATCAGGGAGCGCTTGTCAAGCTGGGAAACCGCTGGTGTGAGCACGGCGTCAGAGACTGGTTTACCGTTGACATATGCCTCATGGTAACCCAACGAATTGACATATAAGAGAGCCTGAGACGGTAAGTCCTCGATAGCGAATGACTTGCGCACAAGTGGAGCGCTTTCTTGAACATACGTCGCCCCAATGTATTTTCCAGCCATCGTGTCTTCCCCGATAATTCCTATTCCAAATCGCTGCGGGTCGCTCCAGGGGGAGACTTCTTCATCTGATTTCCAGACCCTTACCTGCCACCAGCACTGTTGCCTTGAGGACAATGGAGTCCCCGAATAAGGGACCATTACCTGATCAGACGAGGTCACCTTCCCGGTGGTCCAAAGATCGGCCTTACCGGCCTTCAAGAGATCCTTTGTGGAAGCCATACGGATCTCGTAGGCCACCTGTTCCATGGGTTTAGCGGAACGGATTTTCCAACTGAGATGAGGCTCCGCTGAATCAATGCCAAGAGGCTCGGTAAGGCCCTCACACCTAAGGTCATATACCTCGAATGAAGGACCGCAGGAAACCAGCCATGAAGTGATTACCAATAAAGGGAGAAACAGGCGGAATCGCCAAGAAGGGGTCTCACGGATCATATCACGGATCATTTATTGTCAAAAGGATTCTAGACTTAAAACAAAAA
>JAFROA010000188.1 GCA_017429885.1 Bacteroidales bacterium
CCAAGTTCTCGGGCAAGATCGACGCTGGTTTCAAAATCGCCCCGAAAGACGGATCATATTTCATTGATCTCACTTCCGAGGCATTCGATGCTTTGATCGGAGAATATCTCAGGCCCACCACACGGAAGATGCTCTTCGGGGAGTGATGTCGAATTACGAATACATAATCGCGAGTCTGCCCTCCATTTCCAAGGACTGGAAGTTTGGTGAGAACCAGACTTTGGATAGCTATATTCAGTGGATCAAGTCACAACTCTCAGACAAGGATATCAAGACTGTGGACGCCCTGCTGGACGGATTCAAGGAGGAGAATCTCAACCCCGGTTTCTATGAGGCCGCCCTCAAGGACGGTAACCGGTTCATCAGGGAGTTCTTCACCTTTGACCTGGGGATGCGCAACACGAAGGCGAGATTCCTTAACAAAGTGTTCAATCGCCCGGTGAATCAGGACACCATCAATTTGGAGACTGGAGAATTCGAGGAGGCTGCCAAGGTCGAGGAAATACTGGGCGGGGAAGACATTCTCGCCAGGGAAAGAGGTCTGGACGCCATCAAATGGCAGAAGATCAGCGAGTTGACAACTTTCGATTATTTCGACCTCGAAGCCTTGCTGGGAATGATCGCGAAGATGAGAATCATTGAGAGATGGCGGGCTTTGGACGAAGAGACTGGCAGGGAAATGTTCCTGGACCTCATCAATGAGACAAAAGCCACCTTTGGTGGCGTGAGCTACACCGCTCCACAAGATGAATAACACGAAATAGTATATATGAAGACAACAGGAAAAGTTATAGGCATCGTCTCAAACCTCGTGACCGTCCAAGTTGACGGTCCGGTGGCTGAAAACGAGCTTTGCCACATCACGCTTGACGGCACGCCGCTCCTGGCTGAGGTCATCAAGGTGAATGGTGACAAGGCTTCCGTGCAGGTTTTCGAGAGCACCAGAGGGCTGAAAAACGGTGACCCCGTTGAGTTTGAGGGTAGAATGCTTGAGGTCACCCTCGGGCCTGGACTTCTGTCAAGCGTCTATGACGGGCTCCAGAACAACCCGGCCACCATGGAGGATGTGTTCCTCAAAAGAGGAGAGTACACGGATCCGCTCGATCACAATAAGTTGTGGGAGTTCACCCCGATAGCTAAAGAGGGTGACAAAGTCATCGCCGGAGACTGGCTTGGAGAGGTCAAGGAAGGCTGGCTGCCCCACAAGATAATGGTTCCGTTCACGTTCAAGGGGGAATATACCATCAAGAAAATAATTCCCGCGGGCAGCTACAACATCGACATGGTGATAGCGGTACTGAGCGACGGGTCCGGAGAGGCGAGATATGTCACAATGACACAGAAGTGGCCTGTGAAGGTGGCTGTCAAGGCGTACAAGGAAAAACCCAGGCCAAAGAAAATCATGGAGACGGGCGTGCGATGCATCGACACCTTCAATCCCATCGCTGAAGGAGGCACGGGATTCATACCTGGTCCTTTCGGATGCGGAAAGACTGTCCTTCAGCACGCTATCGCCAAACAGGGAGAGGCGGATGTCATAGTCATGGCCGCATGCGGGGAACGCGCCAACGAAGTCGTGGAGATATTCACGGAGTTCCCTGAGCTTGTCGACCCCCACACCGGAAGGTTCCTTATGGAGCGCACGACCATCATCTGCAACACCTCCAACATGCCGGTAGCCGCTCGAGAGGCATCTGTATACACCGCGATGACGATATGCGAGTATTATAGGGCGATGGGACTCAAATGCCTTCTGCTCGCAGACTCGACATCCCGTTGGGCCCAGGCTCTGAGAGAGATGTCCAATAGGATGGAGGAGCTTCCCGGTGCTGACGCTTTCCCCGTGGACCTCTCAGCCATCATCTCCAATTTCTACTCCAGGGCAGGAATGGTTGTCCTCAACAACGGGCAGACAGGTGCCATCACATTCATTGGTACGGTCTCCCCTGCCGGAGGTAATCTCAAGGAACCTGTCACCGAGTCCACCAAGAAGGCCGCCAGGTGTTTCTACGGACTCGAGCAGAACAGGGCTGACCAGAAGCGCTATCCTGCCGTCAACCCGATCGAGTCATACTCCAAATACCTTGAATATCCCGAGATCATCTCTTACCTCGACAGTAACGTGGAGAGAGACTGGGTAGCCAAAGTACTGAAAGCCAAGAACTTACTTCGTCGAGGCCGGGAGGCTTATGAGCAAATCAACATCCTCGGCGACGACGGTGTTCCTCTCGGGTACCACATCAGTTTCTGGAAGTCAGAACTGATAGACTTCGTCTTCCTTCAGCAAGACGCTTTTGACAGCATCGATGCCCTCTGTCCTATGGAGAGGCAGAAATATATGCTCGACATGGTGCTGGATCTCTGCGACAAGGACTACCAGTTCGATGATTTCGAGAAATGCCGCGACTTCTTCAAGGAGCTTATCAATGACCTCCGCCAGATGAACTACACAGAGTTCCACAGTGAGGCCTTCGAGAACTACGCCAACAAGACCCGTAAAATAACGCAAGAATATGGCAATTAAGGCATATCAACGGATATACACACGGCTGGACGCCATCACTAAGGCGACTGTCTCACTGAAAGCCAAGGGTGTCACAAATGACGAGTTGGCTGTTGTGCATGGCAGGCTTGCCCAAGTAGTGAAGACTAAGGGAGACCTGGTGACTTTACAGGTGTTCTCAGGAACTGAAGGCATACCCACTGACGCCGAGATCACCTTCCTCGGCGAACCACCTACCCTGAGGGTCTCAGACCAGTTGGCAGGCCGTTTCTTCAACGCTTACGGCCGTCCTATTGATGGCGGACCCGAGGTTGAGGGAGAGGAAAGGGAGATTGGAGGTCCCTCTGTTAACCCGTACAAGAGACGCCAGCCTTCTGAGCTTATTCCCACGGGTATCGCCGGAATAGACCTCAACAACACCATCGTGTCCGGACAGAAGATCCCATTTTTCGCGGACCCTGACCAGCCTTACAACCAGGTAATGGCAGACGTGGCCTTGAGGGCGGATGTGGACAAGATCATTCTTGGAGGAATGGGTCTTTCCAATGATGACTATCTTTTCTTCCGCCATGCGTTCGAGGACGCCGGAGCGCTTGACAGGATCATCTGTTTCGTCAATACGACCGAGGATCCACCTGTCGAGAGGCTCCTTGTTCCGGATATGGCATTGACAGCCGCCGAGTATTTCGCCGTGGACAAGAACGAGAAAGTGCTCGTGCTCTTGACCGACATGACCCTATACGCCGACGCCCTGTCAATTGTCTCCAACCGTATGGATCAGATTCCATCCAAGGATTCCATGCCGGGCTCCCTCTACTCGGATCTCGCCAAGATTTACGAGAAGGCGGTCCAGCTCCCTACCGAAGGATCAATCACCATCATAGCTGTCACCACGCTAAATGACGGAGACATCACACACGCTATCCCAGACAACACTGGTTATATCACTGAAGGTCAGCTATTTCTCCGTGCCGATTCTGATTCCGGAAAGGTTATCATAGATCCTTTCCGCTCACTTTCCCGACTCAAACAAAGGGTCCAGAACATCAAAACACGAGAGGATCACAGCCAGGTGATGAACGCTGGAGTCAGGCTCTACGCCGACGCCAAGAACGCTAAGACGAAACTGGAGAATGGTTTCGACCTGTCCGACTACGACCATCGCTGCCTCGACTACGCCAAAGAATACGCCACCAGACTACTCTCAATTGATGTCAATATCTCTATAACCGAGATGCTTGACACAGCTTGGGAGCTGTTCGGGAAGTATTTCAGCAAAGCCGAGACCGGCATCAAGCAATCACTGATCGACAAATACTGGAAAGGCCGCTAAAGAATGGCTATCAAGTTTCAATACAACAAGACATCGCTGAATAACCTGCAAAAGCAGCTCAAGATGCGCCTCGGAGCCCTCCCGACTTTACAAAACAAGGAGAGCGCCCTTCGCCTTGAGGTGCGCAAAGCCAAGGAGAAAAGCGAGAGCCTTATCCGGGAGCTTGACTTGGCCGAAAAGAAGTATGATTATCTCGCTCCACTTTGGAATGAGTTTGACCATGGTATCGTGTCCATCACGGAAGTGGATTTGAAGACTGTCGAGGTGGCCGGCGTTAAATGCCCCGAGCTTGGAGAGATCAAATACGAGATAAAGCCTTTCAACACTTTCGCCAAACCCGCCTGGTACATGGACGGGGTCGCGATTTTGAAGGAGCTTTCCCGTCTGGGCATCGAATCCGAGGTTTATAAGGAGAAGAAACGGATATTGGACTATCAAAGGAAGAAGACCACTCAGAAGGTCAATCTCTACGAGAAGGTCCAGATACCTGGTTATCAAGAGGCTATTCGCAAAATCAAGCGATATATGGAAGATGAGGAGAACCTCAGCAAAGCCTCATCAAAAATAGTTAAGGAACGTCATGCGGCCGAGGAGGCCATGGAGGAGGAAAGCCATGATTGAGAAAATGATGAGATACTCCTTCGCTCTTCTCAGCGGCGAGGCGGACAAGTTCCTCAAGGATCTCGAGGAACTCGGTGTCGTTGATATCACCCGTTCCGAGAAACCGGTGGACGATGCCTCGACCAAGTTATCCAACGAGGTGGAGAATTGCCGGAAGGCCATCAGCTATCTTGAGAGCCTCAATCCTGCGAAAGAGGCTGATAACGGGAAATTCACCCTGTCACCGGATGGGAATATAAGCGATCCTTTAGCCCTATTCCAGGAGATTCTCCCTAAGGAGCGCCTGCTTAAAACAGAAATCGAGGATCTCCAGAATAACCTGGATGAAGCTCGTGTATGGGGAAATTTCGATAAAGGAAAGATACAGGATCTGGAGAAGCTCGGACTTAAACTACGCTTCTATAAGCTTCCGAAAAAGTCCTATGACCCTTCATGGGCTTCAGAGTACGCCATTCAGGAAATAGCCGATGACGGGAGACATGTCTGGTTCGTGACTGTCTCTGATGACCCGGAATATTCATTCCCCGCGGAGGAGATTCCGGCCCCTGAAAAGGACCCTTCCACATTGGAAGGTATCCTGGCGGATAAGGAAGGGAACCTCATCGCTTGTAAAGGATTGATGTATTCCCTGAAAGACTATATCCCCCAGATAAAGGAGAGGAGTGACAAGGCCATGTCCAAGCTCCAAAGGTATCTGGCGGATGCGGGTGCAGGAAAAGCGGCCGAAAACCATATCACCACTTTCGAGGGATTCGCTCCCGTAGAAGAGGATAAACGTCTTTGTGAGGCGTTCGACGCTATGGAAGGGGTTATATACTTGAAGGAAGTTGCCGTGAAAGAGGATAATCCTCCCATCAAACTCAAAGGCAATTGGTTCACTCGCATGTTCACGGTTCTTACCGACATGTATGGAAGGCCGGAATACAACGAATTTGACCCCACACCCTATCTCTCAATCTTCGTCCTGCTGTTCTTCGCCATGTGCATGGGAGACGCGGGATACGGATTAGCCCTTATCGTCATAGGATTGCTCCTGCGCCGCTCCAACGGGCTTAAAGACATCGCCCCTCTGGTCATGACCCTCGGTGCCGGCACTTTCGTGATCGGGATCGTGATGCACACATTCTTCGGGTATGACATCTCGAGCGCCTCGTGGGTGCCCTCATGGCTGAAGAAATGCATGGTGACAGGCAATATCGCCGGATTCGACGCCAACATGGTGCTTTCCATAGTGATTGGTATTGTCCACCTTTCCCTGGCTTTCATACTCAAGGCGATTTATGCCACCAAGAAAAACGGGTTCCTCGAGTCGCTCGGGACCTGGGGATGGACCCTTCTCATCGTGGGCGGGGTCATAGTCGGAGGCATCTCCCTGACAGGAGTCCTTAGCTCAACGGTCACGAAGTGGATAATTATCGCCATAGGGATCATCTCCGCAATCGGAATATTCCTTCTCAGCAACATCCACCGCAATCCCCTCAAGAACATTGCCCCAGGCCTCTGGGAGACCTACAACACCGCTACAGGATTGCTGGGCGACGTGCTCAGTTACCTGCGTCTCTATGCCCTTGGCCTCGCTGGAGGCATGTTGGGAAAAGCTTTCAACGACATCGCCGCGATGACAGTCGGAGACGGTGGTTTCGGTGTCGGCTGGATCGCCTTCGCCTTGATATTCCTTGTCGGGCATGCGCTCAACTTGGCCATGTGTTGCTTGGGTGCCTTTGTCCATCCTTTGCGTCTCAATTTCCTCGAGTTCTTCAAGAACAGCGGTTACGA
>JAFROA010000189.1 GCA_017429885.1 Bacteroidales bacterium
AATCCAAGACGTTAAACCTTGATTCTGAGGAGTTTCCCTCTTCATGAGAAAAAGACTGGAGAGTCAGTGAAGCGGCTCCAAGTCCGGCCAATCCAGTCAGGCCGCCTTTGCGGATGAAATCTCTTCTTTCCATAAATAATTATTTACAAGTCATGGAATAAGGTTTATCTTCCGCCTTCTGGCAACGGGACTTGTTGGGTTTCGCTGCCATCTCAAACTCAATGACACCGCCGGCCATAAGGTCGGAATGGGTCAGGTAGAGTTTTGAATATTCCTTGCCGTTCAACAGGACCTTCTTGACGTAACGATTCTTGTCACTGACCTTTGGGGCCTTGACTGTCAACGACTTCCCATTGGGAAGAGTTATTGATACCTCCTTAAGGAAAGGTGCTCCGATCACGTACTGGTCGCTTCCGGGACAAACCGGGTAAAAGCCAAGGACACCGAAGATGTACCAAGCGCTCATCTGTCCGCAATCATCATTTCCGCCAAGGCCGCGGATCTCAGGCTTGTACATCCTGTTGATGATTTCCCTCATCCAGTATTGGGTCTTCCAGGGCTGAGAGGTCCAGGCGTAGAGGTAAGGAATATGGTGGCTCGGCTCGTTGCCGTGGACATAACCTCCTATCAGGCAGTCCTTTGTAATGTCCTCATTCTCTGCGTAGGCATATTCCGGAAGATCGTTGTAGAAAAGCTCGTCGAGGGCTGCGGTGAACTTCTTCTCACCGCCCATCAGCTTCATGACACCATATACATCCTGCGGGGCGTGGAAGGTGAAATTCAATGAGTTACCCTCTATGAATCCCTCTCCAACGGTCTGCATGATGTCGAAATCTTTCTTGAATGTCCCGTCGGTGTACTTGGGGCGGCAGAATCCTAGATCAGTGTCGAAAACGTTCCTGTAATATAGCGCCCTGGGGGCATATTCCTCTTCCACCGCCTTGTTTCCGGAGAGACGGGCCGTATTCCAGATGGTCCAGTCGTCGTAGGAATATTCAAGGGTGTTGCTGGCTGCGGTGGAAATATGGTCGTAAGGGACATATCCGAGTTTCATGTAGTCTCCAAGGCCGCAGTACCATTCTTGCTTAGAAGTGGTCACCATAGCCTCTAAGGCCCTTTTCTTGTCAATATCCAGTCCCTTCGCGATGGCGTCCGCCAGTACCGGAACGGCGTGATAGCCACTCATGCACCAGTTCTCGTTCGCCATGTGGCTCCAGACCGGGAGCATGTGAAGCACATTCTGGTCGTAATGAGCCAGCATGGACATGACAATGTCCCTGTCCCTGTCTGGCTTGAATAGCGCCAGGAACGGATGCTCCGCCCTGTAGGTGTCCCAAAGGGAGAAAACCGTGTAGTTGGTGAAGCCATCCGCCTTATGGATCTCATGGTCAAGACCCCTGTAAGAGCCGTCCACGTCCATGTAGACAGAGGGGTTGATCATGGTGTGATATAGGGAAGTGTAGAACATCCTCTTCTCTGCGTCAGTGCCTTGAATCTCCATCTGGCTCAGTTCTTTCTCCCAAGCCTTGTCGGCCTCCGCGGCGATCTGGTCGAAGGTCTTTCCGGCGGCTTCCGCCTGAAGGTTCTTCATTGCTCCGGTGGTTCCGGTTGAGGAAAGGGCGACTTTCAAGGTCAGCTTGGGGTTCTTTGAGGTGGCGAACTTGAACCAGGCCACCACCTTGCGTCCTGCCATAGCAGCGAAGTTTTTGCTGGTGTCGAACTTACTCCAGCCGCCCTTGTAGTCAATCTTCTGGCGGTCCGTGTAGCCATATTCAACGATAGGCTGGGAGAACTCGATGGCGAAATAGGTGTAATTTGTCCTGGCCCAGCCGTTGGTGATGCGGTAGCCTGTGACATGGGTGGGATCCTGAACCTGCACCTCGGCCCAGAGGGTTTTTCCGTCGTAGTCGTAAATGCCATGGATAAGATCAAGGATAATATGACCATCTGACGGGTAGGTATATTCATGAACCCCAACTCTGGAAGTAGCTGTGAGTCTGGCTTTTATACCATAGTCGTCTAGCGTCACCCCATAGATTCCTGGATGGGCGCTCTCGGTCGAGTGACTGAACCGGCTGCGGAATCCGGAGTCGGGATTGTCGGCTGTGCCAGGATTGAGTTTCACGGCCCCGGTGGCAGGCATTATGAGAATGTCCCCGAGGTCTGAGTGACCTGTCCCGCTGAAGTGGGTGTGGCTGAATCCCACGATCGTGGGGTCGTTGTAACGGTATCCGGCGCAGGTCTCATAGACCATCGGCTGGTACTTTCCGTTGATATTATGAGGAATAGAATCGGTGTCTGGACTCAGTTGGACTCCTCCGAAAGGCACGCAAGCTCCCGGGAAGGTGTGCCCCATCCCGTCCGTGCCTATGAACGGATCGACATAGCTGGTGTGATTCTGTCCGAGGATGGACAAACAAGCAAGTAGTAGCGCTCCGGTGGTTAATAATTTGATTTTCATGAGCTTCAACTATTTAATTCCGTATTTGCGGAGAATCTTCTTGACAGGTTTCTCGATTGACTGAGCCCAAAGCTGGTAGCCTCTGTCAGAGGGATGGGTGCCGTCCTGGGTGGTCTCATGATCAGGAGCAGAAGCGTTGGGGTGGATGTAAAACACATCCTTGTATTTCTTGCAGGCAATCTTCATCAAGCTGTCGACAACAGCGATCCTGTTTGCCTCGGATGCCGCCGTACCTGTGTTGAAGTTGCGCCATTCACGGTAAATCGTCCTTTGGAAAATAAGGGGCTTTCCGGGATGTGCCGCCTGAACCTTTTCGATGAAAGGGAACAACCGTTCTTGAATCTGCTCTGGGGAGGGGTTCGAGAATGTGTCAAAGATAAAAGCATCCACATCGGCGGCTGCGAGCACGTCGGCGAAATAGCTCTGGAGCTTGCAGTTGCCGCTGCATCCGAGGCTGAGAAGCTGCAGGCCGGTATCCCTTGTGAATATGTCCGGATAAGCCATTCCCGCCCTACTTGTGGATATTCCGTGCGTGAAACTGGAGCCGAAGATCCCGATCCTGTGCCTGAACGGGTTCGGGATGGCTTCCAGTACCGCTCCCTCCTCGACTCCAATCTTCACGGAATATTCCTCACTTAGTATTGGGAGGTACAAGAGGCACTCTTTCATGGTCCCATCCATGTTTGAGATGACATTGAAGGGTTTTGTGAGATCACCGGATACTCCAGCTCCAGCCCAGATCCATCGGCCGTCCCTATTAATGTAGAGGTCATATCCCCTGGCTGAGAATCCTCCGGTGTTGTTCGGCCAGCCCACATAACCATATTCAGTGAGCACCGAGATGTTTTTGGCGTTCGTCTTGAAGGCCACGGCGATCCCGGCCGAGTTCCTGACTTGGTTGTTCTCGCTCTTCGTGAAGCCTTTGAAACGGACCGTGTCAACCCTATGATAAGGATTTGGGGTGTCCATAAGCTTCCCCGTGAGGGTCAGGTCGCTGGCTTCCGTGTAAACAATCTTTGGCGATGTTTGTGCCGCGGCACTCAACGCCATCACCATCAAAACCGGCAAAAGAAGTCTTCTCATTATGATATTGTCTTATTTGTTGATAATCATGGGTCGTGTCAACAAATTTACGATTTTTTGGCAACAAACCTTATCTTTGTGTTATCAGAGTTAAGATTATGCCCAATAAGAATTTTTTGATTCTTCTCGTCGCTATTTTGGTGACGGTCTCATGTACTCATAATGTCGTGCAAGGCGGCTTTGACGAGAGCGCTGTCGTCCTGTCAGTCGGAGTGGTAAGTGATGTTCATATAAACACTGGTCTACCAGTGACTTCCCAGAAATGGGAATCCGCCCTGAATCAGCTGTCCGTAAAAGCTTTGGAGACGGACAATGACGGTCTGGACGGGGTGCTGGTCGTTGGGGATTTGATTGATTATCCGAATGTCCCGGCAATACAGGAATTCAAACGTGTTTATGAGTCTGTGTTGGATCCCGCCAAAACGCCTTTGATCTACACCGTCGGTAATCATGATGTCCCGAATTATAAGTGGAGCGAGACAATGGTTGGAGATGCTGAATATATACGTAAGGCATTAGGAGATAATTATTTCCAGACTGACGTCGACGTTAAGGCCGGCAACTCTCTCGAGTGCCGCCACTGCGTTGTCGGAGACTATGACATTGTCGCTATATCCCCTGACGGGACCAGCCCGGTGGTCTACGACCCCAAGGCTCTTGAGTGGCTGGACAAGACGCTATCAGAAATCACATCTAAGGAGCCTTCCAAATATGTGATTCTGATCACTCACCCGATGATTTACGACACAGTCTACGGCAGTCTCCTCGGTGAGGCTGACGGCATATGGAAGTCTTATTCCCCGGGTTATTGGGCGACCAGGGAACTGCCGGAAATATTGTCCAAATATCCGCAAGTGGTGGCGTTCGGTGGCCATCTTCATTTCCCCCTAAATGACCCCCGAAGCATCTGGCAAGGTGCTTTCACAGCCCTTGGATGCGGTTCCGTGAGGTATATGGCCATAGAGGCTGGCGGTTATGAGAACATGGCTGGACAGACCACTATGAAAGATAAGGACGAGTTCTCTCAAGGGCATTTGGTTCAGTTCGACAAGAAAGGCAACATGATGATCCACAGGATGGATTTTTACAACAAGGCGGTCATCGGAGAGCCTATCATCATTCCTCGGCCAAGCAAGAACGGGAAGCATCTTGATGGATATTCTTTTGCCCTCCGCAAGGCTGCTAATGAGCCTCCGACCCTGTCTTCCATGGACGTGGTATTTGAGAAATCGCCTGAGTCATGGAAGAAGAGTGATCCTGGCTATTTCTCGGTGAGTTTCTCCTCGGGAGCCGATGATGAGTTCGTCCATCACTATGTCTTGACACTGAGCAAGGATGATGAGATTATCATGAGCAAGAAGATCCTGGCGGATTTCTATAAATCCCCGCAACCTTCGATGATGAAGCAGGTCTGGAAGGAGAATTTGACCTTATTTGACCTTATAAAAAGTGATGATTGGGCAGGTCAGGAACAATTTGAGCCGGGTACCTACACCGTCTCTCTTACCGCTTTTGACTCATGGGATGCGGCAAGTGAAACGCTTTCAAAAGAGATCGTGATATGAGCAAAATCTCAAGATCCGTTTCGCTGATCGCCTTGATACTTATCTGGGCGATACCGTTGGCGAAAGCGGAAGGGATTGACCGTAAAGCGGTAGTCTCCCGGCATAATCCGGTGACATTCGCTTCATTTGAGAAAAGTCCCGCCCAGATCGGCAATGGCCGTTTCGCGTTTGGGGCTGACATAACCGGCCTCCAGACTTTCCGTTCCTTCAACACATTGAGTGATTGGGGCTGGCATTCAAATCCGCTTCCGGACGGTATGTCCGTTGAGGACTACAAACCGGTGGTTCTGGAAACTTGGGGGACACGTATTCCGTACATCCTGAACAATCCTGAATGTCCCGAGATTTCCGATTGGCTTCGTTGGAACCCACACAGGATCAATTTGGGACGTATAGGTTTCGTGCTGACAAAAGCAGATGGGGAACGGGCTGAGGAAAAAGACTTAACCGACACTTGCCAGGAGACTGATCTTTGGACCGGAATAGTGAATAGCCATTTTGTGCTCGAGGGGGTGCCGGTATCTGTTAGGACGGCCTGCCACCCGTCTATAGATTTGATCTCCATCCACGTGGAATCACCTCTGATTAAGGCGGGTAGGATAGGTTTGTTTGTGGACCTCCCGTATTCCGATGGTAAAAGCATGCTGGCGTTGGTCGGGGATTTCAATAGTCCTGAAAACCACACGAGTGAGCTTTCCTCCCAAGGACCCGGCAGAGGGGTGATCACCCATGTCATGGATGATACGGAATATGAGATTGACATTCACTGGAAAGGGGATGCTGTTCTTTCACGGGTAAGCGCCGCCGCCCATGAATACCGGTTTGTCCCGTCCGGAGAGGATTGTTTTGATGTCACGGTCCTGTTCAAGCCCTCCGGTATTCCAGGAATGGATATTCAGGATATCTTGACAGAGTCAAAGGATGCCTCCTCGCTGGAGGTGAAAGATGTGGAAAAGGCCTCGGCTGAGAGCTGGGAGCATTATTGGATGAACGGGGCGGCCGTGGATTTGAGCGGGAGCTCTGATCCGCGTTGGAAAGAGCTGGAAAGGCGTATTGTCCTTTCCCAGTTCGTGCTGAGGCTTAATGAGACTGGAATATTCCCGCCTCAAGAAGCCGGACTTGTGAATAACGGGTGGTATGGACGTTTCCACTGGGAAATGATATGGTGGCATGGAGCGCATTTCCTGCTTTGGAACCGTCCGTATTGCGTTGATGGCTACCTCTCAAAGTACAGCGCATTCATGGAAGAAGCCGTGTCCAGGGCGTCTTCCGAAGGCAGGAAAGGGGCCAAATGGCCTAAATGCACAGGTAATTTCAATAGGGAGTGGCCTTGTGAGCCACATGCCGCTCTTTGCTGGCAGCAACCTCATCCAATTTGGTTCGCGGAGGAAGAGTATCGCATGAATCCCTCACGGGAAGTACTTGACAAATGGGCGGATATAGTGATTAATACCGCCGATTATATGGCGGATTATGTATTCCTGGACAAGGCAGGGAAGCGTTTCGTAATCGGTCCGCCAGTCATTCCGGTCTCTGAGAACACGAAGATGATGGAGACCATGAATCCCATATTCGAATTAGGTTATTGGCGTTTTGGTCTTCGGGTGGCGTTGGATTGGGCGAAACGTCTCGGTCTGCCCGCAAAGCGGGTGAAAGGCTGGAAAGACGTTCTCCGTAAGCTCTCTGACTTGCCTGTTGAGGATGGTTATTACATCACTCACGAAGGCATGGTGGACATGTGGGCAAATTTTAATTTCGAACATCCGGCACTCACGGGAGTGTACGGGTGGCTGCCTGGAGACGGAGTTGATGTTGAGACTTTCCGTCGCACCTTCCATCGTGTATTGGAAACTTGGCAGATGGATAGGATCTGGGGCTGGGACTATCCCATGCTTGCCATGGCCGCCGCCAGGCTTGGCGAACCCGAAAAGGCTATTGATTTGTTGTGCACAACCGCCCACAAGTTCAAGTTCGACGAGCACGGTTTGGCCGACATGTATCCTTTCCCGTATTTCCCGGCCAACGGTGGTCTTCTGACCGCCGTGGCCATGATGTGTGCCGGATGGGATGGCCTGCCCAAAGGCGTGCCTGGGTCGACGGGCGAGAGTCCCGGCTTTCCGAAGGACGGTAGTTGGGTGGTCCGGTATGAGGGGTTCAATAGGATGATGTAATAATATAAACGATTGATAATCATGAAATTCATAAGTTGGAATGTGAACGGCCTGCGGGCCTGCGCCGGTAAAGGCGATTTTGATAAGGCTTTCACCGCCCTGGACGCCGATTTTTTCTGTCTTCAGGAGACCAAGATGCAGCCTGGACAGCTCGATCTTGAGTATCTCGGCTACACTTCTTACTGGAATTCCGCCGAGAAGAAAGGCTATTCAGGGACAGCTATTTACACAAGGCACCAACCGCTTTCCGTCACATACGGGATTGGGGTTCCCGAGCATGACAGCGAAGGGCGTGTCATCACTTTGGAAATGCCTGATTTTTATCTGGTTTGCGTTTACACGCCTAACTCCCAGGACGGCCTTAAAAGGCTTGACTACAGAATGACTTGGGAGGATGCTTTCCGGGGATATGTCCTTTCTTTGAAAGCTCGTAAAGGTGTCGTGATATGCGGTGACCTTAATGTCGCCCATAAGGAGATAGACATCAAGAATGCCCAGTCCAACCGTCGCAACGCTGGATTCACGGATGAGGAGAGGGACAAGTTCTCCGATCTATTGGCATCAGGATTTGTGGACTCCTGGCGTTATCAGCATCCGGAGGAAGTGAAATATTCATGGTGGTCGTACAGGTTCAATGCCAGGGCCAACAACGCTGGTTGGCGA
>JAFROA010000190.1 GCA_017429885.1 Bacteroidales bacterium
GCCATTATCGTCGATCCAAGTGACACGGAAAGTAAAGATACGGTCAGGCTCGACAAGCCTCTCGACTATCTTAGCCTTTTCGAATTCAGGATGCTGATTGTAAACATCCTCGATGGACTCGAGGACCTCCTGCACTGCCTGCAGATATTCTTTCTCTGTAGGGTACTTGGCCTGGAGACGGGCCATGATTTCTGTGGTTTTCATGATTAGTTATTACAAAAAATAAATTATCAAGCTGATGTGGTTGCAAATGTAAAGAATTATGGAGAAAAACGCAATAAATATAAATAAAAAGACAGGCTTTTCGCCTGTCTTTAAATCACGTATGTCGATTACCTCTACTGCTGCTGTTGAGCCTGAAGCTCAGCCTGGAGTGACTCGAGAGTCCTGTTGGCAGGAATCTTCAACTCTTTCCTGGCGTCCGGAGTGAGATCCTTGCACTGTGACTTATCAACATAGAGATACTGGCTGGACTCGAAAACCATGGTATAGCCCCCAGCCTTTGCCAGCTTCTCGACAGTCTCCATAGCCTTCTTCTGGATAGGCTCCATGAGCTGCTGATTCTGCTGCTGAAGCTCCATCTGGATGGACTGCTGGAACTCCTGGATCCTGTTCTGGATCTCACCAAGCTCCTTCTCCTTGCTCTCCTTTATAGCGGGAGTCCAGGTGGCCTGCTTCTGCTGATACTCGGAGAACTTGGCGTTAGCCTCATCAACCATGCTCTGATAAGTGTCGCTAGCCTCTTTCTGGGCCGCCTGCATCTGAGTCCTGGCCGCATCTGCCTCGGGCATGAGCATCACGAGCTCATTGAAATCGACATAGGCGAACTTCACCTGGGCCGTTGCCGTGAAGGTGAGAAATGCCATAGCGGCAAACAAAAAGATCTTTTTCATATCAAATTCTAATTTATCAGTTTGCTGAATTAACGGTTTTGCAAAGATTGTGCAAATTTATAAATAAAAATGAATATTATCAGAACTGTTGTCCTATCATGAAGTGGAACTGGCTCCTCTCGCTCTTAGTCGGGTTATCGAATCCGTAACCCCAATCGACCCCCAAGAGACCGATCATCGGGAGGAATACCCTGACACCGACTCCGGCGGATCTCTTAATCTGGAAAGGATTGAATTTCTGGATATCAGACCAGCAATTACCTCCCTCGAGGAAGAGCAACGCGAATATGGTTGACTGAGGTTGGAGAATCACTGGATAACGGGCCTCAACAGTGAATTTGTCATACACATTACCGGCATAATAGCCATTGGTGTTGTATGGAGTGGCCTCCCAAGGGGTCAAGGAGTAGTTCTCATATCCCCTCAAAGGAATGATATCCGAGCCGTAAGTGTCATATCCGGACATTCCGTCTCCTCCGACACGGAAACCCTCGAACGGGGAATATCCCCATTTACGGTTGTAGTAACCGAGGTAACCGAACTGGGCTCTACCCATGAACACCAAGTCACCAAGGACTTTAGTATATGTCTCGGCACTAAACTTCCATTTATGGTACTCTATCCATTTGTACCTGTCAGCGGAGGACCATGTGTCGTAATTGATATCCTTGTAACTCGCGACCTTAGTCGGGTTGCCCGAAGCGTCGAGATTGGCGATGTCTTTCTTCCTGAACAAGGAATAAGGAGGCGTGATCTGGAGACTGGCGGAGAACACAGAACCTCTTCTCGGATAGATCTGCTGATCCGTGGAAGTTCTGGACAGGCTGGCCGTGTAGCTCAAGTTGTGGGAAGTTCCGTCATTGAACATGAAGTAGCCGTTGATCCAGTTCTTCAGATCATACACCTGCCAGCTCAAACCATTGTAGAGCACGAAATAGTCGTCAGGCCACTTCAACCTGGTACCGATACCTGCGGAGAAACCGTAGATCTGCATAACCTTGTCGTTACTCAGCCATCCTATGGCCAGATAAGAGTCGGTCTGACGTGTATAGTACGCTTGAAGATTCAAAGATGTCGGTTTCTTCTGAGTCAACCAAGGCTCCGTGAAGCTGAAAATGAGCGATGTGTAATAAGTTCCATTGGTCTGGAACCTGAGCGAGAGGTTCTGGGCATCGCCCAGAGGAACAGGACGCCAAGCCTTTTTGTCAAACATCCTCCTGGTGGAGAAGTTATTGAAACTCACACCGACAGTGGCGACGAATGTGTTCATTCCCCATCCTCCTGAGAGCTCCAGCTGGCTGGAAGGTTTCTCAGTGACATTGTAGACCAAGTCTACGGTGTTGTTAAGCTGGTTAGGCACCATTGACCAACCTTCCGGTTTCGATATTGCCTCCGGGTCAAACTGGCCAAGAGAAGCGATCTCCCTGATGGACCTCTCGAAGTTAGTTTGGCTGAAAAGATAACCAGGCTTGGTGTATATCTGTCGGCGGACAACCTTCTCACTGGTCAGGTCATTACCGTTGATGATAATATTGTTCAAGGTGGCCTGCTTTCCTTCCGTCACCCTCATCTCCACATCCACCGAATCTCCTTCGATGTTGAGCTCCACGGGTGTGACCTCGAAGAAAAGGTAACCCTCGTCACGGTAAAGTTTGGAGACATCATAATCCGTCTGTTTTCCGCCTCCATGAAGCCTTTTCTCCATCGTGACCATGTCGTAAGGATCTCCCTTTTTGATCTGGAGAATCGAGTTCAGCTGCTCGGCGGAATGGACGGAATTACCGGTCCAAGTGACGTTCCTGAAGTAATATCTCTTTCCTTGGTCGAACTTGAAATCGATGCCAAGGCGATCCGGCTCAACATAGTAGATGGAATCCTTTAGAATACGGGCATCCCTGAAACCGGCCTCATTGAACTTGCTGATCAGGTTCTGCTTGTCATTGGGATATTCCTTCTCGTTGAACTTCTTACTGCTGAAGAAGTTATAAACCTTCTTCGCCTTTGTCTTCTTCATCGCCCTCGCGAGCTTGAAGTCAGAGACTCCTTCATTACCCTCGAAATTGATGTCACGGATCCTGATTTTCTCTCCTTTGTTGACAGCGAAATTGACCCTTATGGCGTTCTTGATGATTGTGTCCTTCTGTGTCTGGACATCCACATCGCAATTCAGGAATCCCTTCTCAGCGTAATATCTCTTTATGATACCTACCGAAGTAGTGGCCACATAATCAGAGAACTCCCCACCTCTGCGGAGATGAAGCCTTTCCTCAAGATCCTTCTGCTCGGACTTGCGCACACCGGAATAAAGCCACCTTGAGACTCTGGGCCTTTCCTTGATGACGATCTTGAACCATGCGGAATCACCAGCTGCATTGATCCTGTCAATCTCAAGTGACACATCCTCGAAATACCTCTGAGCCCAGAGCCTGGTGATGACAGAGGACATCTCGTCACTGGGGACAGTGACTTTCATGCCTTTCTGAAGACCAGTCAGTGATATGATCTGCTGATCGCCGAAATGGGTGTTGCCTTCTACCGAGACTCCACCGATTATATAGCTTTGGGGATTATCATAATCAACCTCCACAGGCACTGAGCCACCTTCTGGCTCTTGCGCGAAAGCACCCGCGCATAAGAACGAGAAGATAAGAACAGATAAGAGACGATATGGTTTCATCAAAACTGGATTCATATAAACAAGTTCGCGAATATACGGCGATTATTTGACTTTTCCATATCTGCGGTCTCTCTTTGAGTACTCTTCCAACGCTGAACGGAAATCCTCTTTCCGGAAATCAGGCCAAAGGGTGTCAACGAATAGCAACTCGGAATAAGCGGCCTGCCAAAGCAGATAGTTGCTTATCCGGCTCTCTCCGGAAGTGCGTATGATAAGGTCAGGATCCGGAATGCCAGCCGTAACCAACCTCGAGGCGAATTCGGAGGCATCCACTTTTTCAAGGCCAGCGGGATCAGACATATAATCAAATGCAAGTTTCTTGGCGGCCTGAAGGATATCCCACTTGCCACTGTAACTAAGGAATATGATCAAATCAAGAACCGGATCCTCTCCGGAATCAGGAACGGTGTATACCTCCGCATCATGGATAGCCTTCACCAATGATGGTTCCAGGCGACTTAAGTCACCAAGGACCCTGAAGCGCACGCGTTGCTTTTTCAAAGAATCCACCTCATCAGCTATAGCCTTGAGCATCAAGCCCATGAGAGTATTCACCTCGTCAGCGGGACGTCCCCAATTCTCCTCAGAGAAAGCGAATAGTGACAGGTAACGTACACCGTTCTCCACGGCGGCCTCCACACTGGCGCGGACGCTCTCCACACCATTGGAGTGACCGAACACCCTTTCCTTGCCCCTGAGCTTGGCCCATCTGCCATTCCCGTCCATAATAATGGAGACATGGGTAGGGACCTTCACTTGTTTGTTTTCTTTAAATTCCTCCATTTCTGATGTCTTCTCCCCAGAACAACTTCGTCGTCAGGGCCTTTATGAAGCTTGATTTCTCAAGCCTCACCCTTTTCAGCGAAAATTGTGCCACCTTGACCTCAAGTCTAGCGTCCGAAGAGAGACGCACGTTCCTGTTATCCATGGACATCGCGACAATCTTGTCCCTCGATCTCATCGATATGGAGACCACGGTCGAATCCGGAACCACGAGCGGGCGGACGTTCAGGTTATGAGGAGCGATTGGAGCTATTATTATCACCTTGGACTCTGGAACACAGATAGGGCCACCTACGCTGAGGGAATATGCCGTCGACCCCGAGCTGGTCGACACGAGCAAGCCGTCAGCCCAATAAGTGGGCAAAGGGTTACCGTCAAGGCTCACGTCTACCCCAAGAATCGAGGCTCCACCGCGCAGGACTGATATCTCGTTGAGAGTGTATGGCCAGAATGAAGAATCGGCCTCCAACATGTCTCCTTCAACCTTGGTCTGGAGAAGAGCCCTGTCCTCAAGAGTGTAAGAACCGGTCACAAGAGCCTCGCACGCCTCTTCAGGGCTGTATTCGGACAAGAAGCCCACACGCCCCATATTGACACCAAGCACCGGAATACCAGAAGAGCCCACACGTTTGGAGGCGGAAAGGAAGGTACCATCACCTCCCACGCTCATAACCAAGTCAGTTCCAGAAACTATATCCTCCGCTTTGCGGACACGGTACAGTTCAAAAGCGCCTGAAGCCAAACGGTCCGACATGGCCTTGAACCTCGGGCTGGTCAACGCGGAGTCATCCCTGGAGTAAACCGCTATCTTCATCATTAATTCTCATAAATAGTTCAAATTTCAAAATTAACATATTTCTGATAAAATCTGAACATAAATCACTACTTTCGCGGTATGACTAAATTAAGTGTCAATATCAACAAGATAGCCACCATCCGCAATGCGAGAGGCGGCAACATGCCTGATGTAGAGAAGGCTGCGAGAGATTGCGAAGCCTTTGGAGCAGAGGGAATTACAGTACACCCAAGACCGGACGAGAGACACATAAGATATTCAGATGTCAGGGCTATACGTCCCGGAATCAAGACCGAGTTCAACATCGAGGGCAATCCTATCCCGAGCTTCGTGGATCTCGTTCTGGAGGTCGTTCCCGACCAGGTGACACTCGTGCCTGATGCCCATGACGCAATCACGTCCAATCAAGGATGGGACAC
>JAFROA010000191.1 GCA_017429885.1 Bacteroidales bacterium
ATATGGAAAAAAACAAAACCGTCCCCGCTTTCTGGGGAAAAGAGGACTGGCAGGCCGTATGGATCGGTTTCATAGTGATTCTTTTGGCATGCGTGGCAGTCCTCACGAAAGCATTTGACTTTTCGGCAGTTAAGTTCTCCACATGGGCTGTTGGCGAGGCTGCCGCCACAAAGGCCGTCCCTCTAGCCACACAGCTTGGCGAATGGGCATTCTGGCGTAAGCTCATTGTCACGGTCGTGGTGCTTTGCGTCCTCTTCACCCTTGGTGTAAAGCTCCAGGGAGAGAGTGTGAAAAAGTACATTCCCGCTTTTCTCGGCTTGTTCGTGATCGCCTTGATAGTCCGTTTTGTCAGCGCCGAGTTCACCCTCAACCGTTATCTCGAATGGGCTTTCTGGGCGCTGCTGATCGGCCTCTTGATCTCGAACACTGTTGGAGTTCCTGATTGGCTCAAACCGGCGATCAAGACCGAATTCTACATCAAGACCGGACTTGTCATCATGGGTTTCTCCGTCCTCTTCTCGAATATCGCCAAATTCGGTCTTTACGGACTCGGTATCGCATGGATAGTCACTCCTATCGTGATTATCTTCATGTGGTGGCTTGGAACAAAGATCCTGAAAATTGACAATAAACCACTTGTGATTACTTTGGCGTCAGCTACTTCTGTCTGCGGAACCTCTGCCGCTATCGCCACTGGAGCCGCTTCAGGAGCAAAGAAGGATGACCTGTCTATCGCCATCTCCATCTCCATCATTTTCACCATACTGATGATGGTTTTCGAGCCCATGATCATCAAGGCCGTCGGCATGAGTCAGCTTATGGGTGGCGCTCTTATTGGAGGTACCGTGGACTCCACCGGAGCCGTGGTTCTCGCGGGAAACGCCCTTGGTCCTGAGGCCGAGCAGGCAGCTGTCCTTGTGAAGAGCATCCAGAATATCCTCATTGGCTTCATCGCCTTCTTTGTCGCCGTTTTCTTCGCGACGAGAGTTGAGAAGACTTCCGAGAAGAAGGTTGGCGCCGGCGAGATATGGAAGCGTTTCCCTAAGTTCATCATCGGATTCTTCGTAGCCTCGCTCGTGGCCTCGTTCCTGATCCAGCCTATTTTCGGTGGAGACCAGGTCAGCGCCATCAACAAGGTCCTGGATCAGTATAAGAACTGGGCTTTCGTGCTGGCGTTCACCAGCATTGGTCTTGACACCAACTTCAAGGAGCTGGCCAAGAACATGCAAGGAGGAAAGGTGCTTTGGCTCTACATCATCGGCCAGACCTTCAATATCGCCCTGACTTTCTTCGCGGTATGGTTCCTCCTCTCAGGAGTGGTCTTTGACGTGCCTGTCCTCGACCTCTTCAAATAGTGGGAAAAGGCAAGGAAAAAGCATTCAAAGTGGTCACGATCCTCGTGGTTGTGGCCATTTTGGTTTGCGCCTTATGGATAATGGGGAACAAGCTGGGGCTTGTTCCTGACTATGATTTCGGCGCAGGCGCATATTATTATGCCGACATCCCGGGATTCGAGAACATAGAGAAAGAAGGCGCTTTCAAGACTTCAGTGCCATATTGGGTACACGTGGTCCTGTTTTTGGGATGGGGTTGGCTAATGTACCGGTTTTGGGTGTGGATTGATAAACGGAAATAAATGAAAACTAATGCTTTAGCGACTTGCTCCTCATGTGGGCAGACCTCCACGATTGAGGTCTATAGCGGAATCAACACTTCTTCTGAGCCGGAGTTGAAAGCAAAAGTGAAGGACGGAACCCTGTTCCTTTGGGAATGTCCCCATTGCGGAAAGACAAACCTCGTCTCAGGACAAATGATATATCATGATCCGGAAGAGCGCCTGATGATTTGGCTTCTTCAGGAAGGATCCTTGCCGGAAGAAAGCGTCAAGGCCGTGGAGAAGAGTCTCGCCGCCGCTGCGGAAACACTTGAAGGATATACATTCAGAAGGGTGGATGACGCAGGATCCTTAATTGAGAAAGTGAACATTTTCGACGCCGGGCTAGAAGACACTGTCATCGAGATGGTCAAACATGTCACTAAGATGGAGCTTTCTCAAAAAGGCTCCGGGAAAGATATCATGGATGCGACTCTACGGTTTTTCAGGATAGAGGGTCCTGACCATGAGTTGACTTTCACCTATCCCTCGGGTGGCCAAATGCAAGGCGTCCAAATAGGATTCAATGTATATGAAGATTGCGCCGGAATCCTCCGACGCAACCCTTCAATAAAACCAGCGGAAGGTTTTTCCCGTGTCAACCAGGACTGGGTAGCCCGGTTTTTCCGTTAGAGTTTACTCAACCTTCCTCGCGCCGTCGCTTATCACGACATCATAAATCTTGACATCGTGGCCGAATTCGGCGGGGAATTTCTCCTTGACAGCCTCGATGAACTTGTCGTAGAGTTCTTCTTTGACAAGGTTGATGGTGCAGCCTCCGAAACCTCCACCCATGACTCGTGATCCGGTGACGTCGCATTTGCGTGCAAGCTTGTTGAGGAAGTCAAGTTCCGGACAGCTCACCTCATACAGTTTGCTCATACCGAAATGAGTCTGGTACATCATCTCACCCACGGTCTCATAGTCTCCCCTCTCAAGGGCGTCGCAAACATCGAGAACCCTCTGGACCTCTCCGATCACATATTCAGCCCTGAGGAAATCCTCCTCGGGAATCTCTTCGCGAACCTCTTCCAGCCAAACCCTCTTGGCGTCTGAAAGGAACTCAACATCGGGATGGTTCTTGCGGATAGCGGCCACCGCATTCTCGCAAGACTCGCGGCGCTTGTTGTAAGCGGAAGAAGCGAGCTCATGCTTCACGCAAGAGTCGATCAAGACAACTTTATAACCCTGAGGGTCGAAGGGGAAGTACTTGTGCTCCAAGGTCTTGCAATTCAAACGAATCAGACAGCCCTTTTTGCCGAAAATGGAAGCGAACTGGTCCATGATGCCGCACTTGACACCACAATAGTTGTGCTCGGTGCTCTGTCCAATCTTGGCCAACTCAAACTTGTCAATCGTTCCGCCATTGAAAAGCTCGTTGAGAGCGAAAGCGAAAGCGCTCTCCAAGGCGGCGGAAGAAGAAAGGCCGGCACCGAGAGGAACGTCTCCAGCGAAAGCGCAATCAAAACCCTCAACTTTGCCTCCCCGTTTGATAATCTCACGGCAAACACCGAAGATGTAACGAGGCCAGTGCTGCTGGGGCTTATCCTCCTCAGTAAGGCCGAACTCGACATACTCATCGTAGTCAAGAGAGAAGGCTTTGACCTTGTCCGTGCCGTTAGGCTTGATCTCGACCATGATTCCGCAGTCAATTGCGCCAGGGAACACATAACCACCATTGTAGTCGGTGTGCTCACCAATAAGGTTGATTCTTCCGGCGGAGGCGAACACCTCTCCCTCTGTTTTGTACAGGGATTTGAATTTCTCCCTGATTTTGGTTTTCATTTCCATAATTATGCGATTAGAGCGTTATTATTCCATTCTCACAAAAATAATAAATTATTATTGAATCACGAGCGTTACCGGGCAATGATCGCTCACCCCTCCAATGTATCTCGGACCTGAATATGTCCTGAGTGGTTTTTCCCCGGAATGGGTGTTATCCCTGACCATAAGGAAGGGTATCCTCTCGACTTTCATCTCGGTGCCAGGATTCTTCTTTTTTATGTCAGGAGAAACGAAGAACATGTCTATCATTTCCCATTTTCCTGAATATTTGATAGTTCCGAGCCCTTTTCGCGCGAGGGGCGCGGCCAGATTTATCATATTGCTTGAGTATTCCTCCGCAGATGAGGGCGTGTCGTTGAAGTCCCCCATCGCCACGATGTTATTCCACCCACAAACCATCAGGGAATCAGTAATTTCCGAAAGCCTTTCCATGGCAACGTCCCGCCTCCATGAAGAATTAGCTCCATATTTCGACGGGTGGTGATTCACAAGAAAAGCCACGCTGTCACCGTTTGCCCTGAGAAATCCGGCGAGTAGAATGTCTCTTGTCAATAATGGCGAACCATCCCTGGAATATACCTTATTTGGACTGGAAGTTATTACTTTCAAGCGATCCTTCCTATACAATAAAGCGACATCTATCCCCCTTGGATCTGGTGAGTCATAGTGGACAATCGCATAGTCTTTCCTTCTCAACACCGTTTCCATGAGCAGCTTCTCAAGAACCAACCTATTCTCCACTTCTGCCAAACCAATTACGTCAGGAAGCCTTCCCCGCTCGTCCGCGATCCATAAGATGGATTTTGCCACAAGGTTACATTTAGAAAGGAATTTTCTTTTCGTCCATCTTTTTTTGCCATAAGACGAGAACTCCTCGTCTGAGTCGTTGGGAGGAACCGCGTCCGCCTTCCAATCAAAGAAATTCTCAAGGTTCCAGAACATGACGAGAATAGGGTCTTCTTTGGCGGGCACCTGTGGCTCCCGCCAGAGAACGCTCGCCAAAAGAAGACACAATAACACTTAAACTATAACTTGAAAACCAATATGGAATACATTTCAAGGGCGAAGATGGGCAAAGGAAACGGAAAAAAAGAATCGAAACAGAAAAACATTTTCTTATGATTAGTATCTTTGCCTTAAATATTATTTATCAGAATCTATAAATCAGAGGAATATGTCCTTGAAATGTGGAATAGTCGGACTTCCTAATGTCGGGAAATCAACTTTGTTCAACTGCGTGAGCTCCGGAAAGGCCCAAAGCGCCAATTTCCCTTTCTGCACAATCGAGCCTAACTTGGGCTCCACTAACGTGCCGGATAAAAGGCTGGAAGTTCTCGCTGACATGTGCAAACCGAAGAGCGTTGTCCCGGCGACTGTTGACATCGTGGATATCGCCGGACTGGTCAAAGGTGCAAGTAAGGGAGAGGGGCTTGGAAACCAGTTTCTCGCCAACATCAGGGAAACCGACGCCATCTTGCATGTGTTGCGTTGCTTTGATGACGGCAATGTTGTTCACGTGGACGGAAGCGTGGATCCTGTAAGAGATAAGGAAGTAGTTGATCTTGAGCTGCAAATCAAAGACCTGGAGACGGTGGAGTCAAGACTTGCCAAATCCGTCAAGCAGGCTACCACAGGAGGAGACAAGAACGCTAAAAAACTGGTGGACCTTCTGCAGCGCTATAAAGAAGCCCTGGAGAGCGGAAAGTCTTGCAGGACAGTGGAGCTGGTGAATGAGGAGGAAGCCGCGATGGCTAAAGACTTGTACTTGCTCACAAATAAGCCGGTAATGTACGTATGCAATGTGGATGACGCCTCTGCCGCCACGGGTAATGGATATGTTGACGCCGTAAGGGAAGCCGTGAAAGACGAGAACGCCGAGATTCTGGTTATATCCGCAAAGACAGAGTCTGAGATCGCTGAGATGGATAGCTACGAGGACAGGCAGATGTTCTTGGAGGAAATGGGGCTTAAAGAGTCTGGCGTTGTCAGGCTTATTCAAGGCGCCTATCATCTTCTCGGATTACAGACATTTTTCACCGCCGGTGCTGACGAGTGCCGGGCATGGACTATCCACAAGGGAGACAAGGCTCCTAAGGCCGCCGGTGTAATACATACCGACTTTGAGAGAGGCTTTATCAGGGCAGAGGTTATCAAATACGAGGACTATGTCGCCCTTGGTAGCGAAAGCGCGGCCAGAGCGGCTGGAAAACTCGCCACAGAGGGGAAAGACTATGTCGTCCAAGACGGAGATATCATGCATTTCCTGTTTAACGTATAAACAATAATAACAATATGAGAACAAAGTTATTTGCCGCCCTGGCAGCGGCTGTGGTGATAACATTCGGATGTGCCACATCGATGAGCCTTCCAGACCGCCTCGACAAATTTGTCGAGAAGACCGAGAAGGAATATAAGAACTACGACGAGGAGGATTGGAAAAAATCCAAGGAGGAATATGACGCTCTCGCCGCCCAGGTCAATGAGAAATATGACTCTTTCACCACATCGGAAAAAGTCAGGACAATGAAAGCTATGGGAAAATACGGCTCAATGGTCTTGGAAAAAGAGATCGCTGGCGCCTCTGATACTATCGGAAGCGTATTGGAGAGCATTCCGGAGGCTATTAATGGCATTATCAACGAGATTGACACCGTAGCCATAAAAGAAGGCGTGGATGGCATCAAGAATGGCCTAGAGGGCATAATAGAAAGCATCGATACCGCAAGGTTACGTAAATCCGTGGAAGGTCTTACACAAAGTATTGACACCGCCAAACTGCGCCAGAAACTTGAGGCGTTGGTGAAGATATTCGAAGGCGAAGAATAATTCGGTGATATATAAAAGAAATAGGCTGGTCAAAAAAGCCAGCCTATTCTTTTTCTGCTTCCTCTCTATTAGAAGAAGCGGGCCCTGTAGTCCTTCACCTCGGCCTCCTGCATCATGACAGGAAGGATCATCTGAGAGGCATAGGAATTCATCTGGGCAGCGGCGTTCTTGGCATCCTCCTCTGTATAGAAGGACTCGGTCTCGCGTGAGTTAACCTTGAACACATATGTTCCGATCGTACCTGCGACAGGACCGCAAATCTGGCCCTCGGGAGCCACGGCGACAGCGCCGATGAACTTGGGATCAAGACCCTGTCCGGCAAGAGAGGCGAACCTGACATCCACACCAGAGCTGACAATGCTGTGCAGGGTGTCAGCGATGGTTTGGAGGTCGCTCAGACCCTTGATCTTCTCAGCGATGCCGGCGGCAGCCTTAGCGCTGGCAAGCTCACCATAAAGCTGCTGATTAATCATAGGGGTGACCTCAGAAAGGGTGGCGATTCCCTCGTTGTGGATTCCCTTCACGGTAGTGATGAAGAAGTAATTGTTATTGACGGTGATAATAGGGGAAACCTTACCAACCTTATTGTCAAATATCCATCTTGTCACTTCCTTAGCCTGATCAATAGCGCCATAATTCGATGTGCTCTCAAGAACGCCATTCACCGGATGGGAATAAGCTCCGCAAGAGTCAACAGCCGCAAGGTAATTCTGATAGCTACCAGCCGCAATGTTGGCGAACTTGCTAGCTTTGGCGTAATACTCGTTGAAAGTCTCGTTGCTCGCGAGAGCGGTCTTGGAAAGGATAGCCACCTGCTTCTTAGCCACAGGAGCGGTCCTTTTGGTGACCTCAATAACATGGGTGCCATACTGGGTCTTGAGGATGAAAGGCTTCTTGACCTGGGCGGTGAAAATGGGGTTGAATCCGTTGACCATGTAGTTCTGGGTCATCCAGCCGAGGTTCCCTTGCTCCCCGTCATAAGCGGACTGGGTGTCGTCGGAATATGATGCGGCGAGATTGGAAAAGTTCTCACCCTTTCCGAGGACATTGAGAAGACTATCTGCGAGGTGGGCCTGGTTGGTTCCGCGGAGAAGGATGTGCCTGACATAGACAGAGTCTGGAATCTGGGCGGAATCCATGATCCTGGCGGCATAGAACACATTGTTGTTGTCCTTGTACACGGGGGATGTGCCAGAGGCGTTGCTGAACACGAATGTGTTGACGTCCGGATTCACAACGTTCAGCTCACCGTCCTTGTACCAACGCTCATCAAGAGACTTCTCTGAATTCTTGGCCAGGAAGGACTTCATGGCGTCAGTGGTAGAGAATTCTTCATAGAGGTTATCCATAGCCTTGCTGGTGGCCTGGATGTCATCCTCGGAAGGTTTGACCTCAAAGACTACATATTCGATGTCCCTGGAAGCGTTCTGCTTGAACATCTGCTTGTGATCCTCATAGTACTTCTTGATGTCAGCGGCAGAAACCACGATGGTCGAGTCTGTGGTGAAACCAAGAGGAACCATAACGAAATCAACGTTTGTCGTGACGTTATTCTCCTCGATGGCTTTCTTGAGCATCAACGGGTTCTGGACATTGCTCTGATTGAAGAGAGAGCCGTACTTCGCATAGTACTGCTGGGTACCGACAGTGTTCTGGAT
>JAFROA010000192.1 GCA_017429885.1 Bacteroidales bacterium
CCTGTCAACCCGGAAGAGGCGATCAAACCGTATCTGGAGACAGCCATCAAGGTCAGGGAACTGGGGCTTGGACTCAATGCCGGGCACGACCTCAACCTGGAAAACCTCGGTTATTTCATCAAGACCATCCCTTGGACAGACGAGGTCTCTATAGGCCATGCGGTCATCTGCGACGCGCTTTACATGGGGCTGGAGAGAACAATCAAGGCCTATCTTGCGGAGATTAAGAAAATTTAACTAAATTTGTAGTCTGGAATATTTTAAAGACAAAATAAGATGAAACAAACACCACTGATCCTAAGCATCATAGCCCTCGTGGCTGTTGCTGCTCTCGGTATTATCCAGCTGACCGCTGACGGTAGCGGAAAGAAGAAAGCCTCGACAGGTGAGGCTGTAGAAACCACCGCCAAGGAAGGCGCCATCGTCTGGTATGACCTCGACAGGGTCATCAACGAATACGACATGGCAAACGACCTTCGTTCCGTCGTGGAGACCAAGATGCAGAGCATCCAGGAGGAGATCAACCGCAGGGGCAACAAGCTCCAGAGCGACGCCAACAAGTTCCAGTCTGACCTCAACAAGGGTCTCCTTGTCCGTTCGGTCGCCGAGCAGAGGAGTCAGAAGCTCCAGGAGCAGCAGAACAGCTTCAACACCTACGCCGCCCAGAAGGAGCAGGAAATGGCTGAGGAGCAGCAGGTCATGATGAACCAGATCGCTGACGCCATCAAGACTTTCATTGACAAGTTCAATGAGGAGCATAAATACGCCATGATCATCTCCACCCAGGGAAGTGTCCTTCCCACCCCGGTGGCTTGCGGTGATCCTGACCTCGATATCACCGACGCCCTTCTCGAAGGATTGAACAGCGAGTACGTCAAGAACAAGGGCAAGGGAGAAGAAACAACCAAGTCCGAATAACTTGAGGATCGCGCTTCTATCGTGCTTCTACCCTTTCAGGGGAGGGATTTCCCAGTTCAACGCGAGCCTGTACTTGGAGCTGGGGAAGGAACACACGGTCAAAGCGTTCAATTTCAAGAGGCAATACCCTGATTTCCTCTTCCCAGGAAAGACGCAATACGTCACAAAGGATGATGATGCCGTACCCATCGAGAGCGAGGCTCTATTGGATACGGCTAATCCTTTCTCTTACGTCAAGACATACAAAGCGATCCGTGACTGGAATCCGGACATGGTCATCATCAGTTATTGGATGTCATGGTTCGCGCCTTCATTGGGATGGATCGCCAGAAGGCTCAAGAAGCGTTGCAAGGTCATATCCATCCTTCACAATGTGATTCCCCACGAGCCACGGTTTTTCGACTCACCGCTGACCAAGTACTTCCTTTCAGGTTGTTCCGGAAACGTCACACTCTGTCAGGAGGTCGCTGACGATCTCACCGCCTTGTCTCCTAAGGCCCTCAAAACCATTTTGTTCCACCCCGTCTATGCTCATTTCGGGGAAAGGGTGCCTAGGAAGGAAGCGGAGGGAAGACTCGGTTTGGAGCCCGGGAAGAAGAATCTGCTGTTTTTCGGTCTAATCCGGGAATACAAAGGGCTGGACATCCTTCTCGAGGCATTCGGGGAATTGGACGATTCCTACACTTTAATAGTCGCTGGAGAGCCCTACGGATCTTTCGTCAAATACGAGGAGATCATCAACGCTTCCCCCGCCAAGGACCGGATCAAGCTTTTCACCAACTACATCAAAGACTCCGAGGTCAAGTATTATTTTTCCGCCGCTGATCTCGCTGTCCTACCTTACAGGTCCGCAACCCAAAGCGGCATCAGCGCCATCTCCTGGCACTTTGAGGTGCCTATGGTGGTCACAGATGTCGGAGGTCTGAGGCAATCCATCGGAGACAGCGGCACAGGTTTGGTAGCAGACAGACCTGAGCCCAAGCTCATCGCGGAGGAGATACGGCGATTTTTCGCCGATGAGAATCTCCGTGTATTATGCGTTAATTCCATCAAGGCTGAGAAAGAAAGGTTGTCTTGGAAGACTTTCGCCAAGAGGCTGATCGATTTCACCGATAACCTATACAAGCACCAATGAACATGAAGCATATATTCCCCCTCGCGGTAGCCTTTATGCTGGCGGCGTTTTCCCCTTCGTGGATATCAGCGCAAGAATACGTGGCGCCCAAGGTGACCATATCCAAGGAGAAAGTCCGCTCCGGTGGCAAGGTGTTTTACTCCCATGTCGTTCAGGAGCGCCAGACCATCTATTCCATCAGCAAGGCCTATGGAGTCACGATGGAAGAGATTTATGAGGCCAATCCTGCCTTGAAACTTGAGACAGAGGGCCTTAAAAAAGACCAGATTCTCTTGATCCCATACAAGCGGGATATTCAAGAGACGGTGGAACCCGAGGTCAAAACCGATCCTGTGACCACAGTCCAGGTGACACCCCAAGAACCCGCTCAGGAGGCGAACGAAGAGTACTTCATTCATAGAGTCAAGTGGTATGAGGACTTGGATGCGATTGCCAAGAAGTACAAGGTGTCCAAGGAATCCATAAAGAACATAAACAGGATGACCTCCGACAAGGTCAAGCGCAGACAAGAGCTCAAGATTCCCCGCGATCCCGCAGTTTGGGAAGGCAGGACGGTCACGGAGGAGCCAACCAATAACGAGCCGGAAGTGGTTAGTCCAGAGATGGAGACTGACACCACAGATATCGCTGGCAAGGAGGGGAAGGACAGCATCCTCGACGACCTCTTTGTCAGGGAAGGCCACCATGACGTCAACATCACGATGCTTCTTCCTTTCTCCGCCACCAAGTCCGGAGACAGGACCTCTTTCATGGACTTCTATTGCGGAGCGCTGATGGCCTCGAGGGTTCTGGGAAGCGATGGCGTCAATCTCGACATCCACGCCTTCGATGTTGGAGGAGGAAACATGCCTGTGACCCAGCAGAGGCTGGCCTCAAGCGATTTCGCTATAGGGCCCGTGTCCAAATCAGATATAATGAGGGCTGCCGGGATCAATGATGGCGCCACATGGATTGTATCACCGCTTGACATGCAGGTTGAGACGCTGACCGACTCCCTTGACAGGATAATCCAGGCTCCCACACCGACCCGCATACAGGTGAAGGACATGGTGGATTGGATAAAGTCGGACATGAGGCATGGAGACAGGGTGATTGTAGTGACTCCGGCCTCACCAGAGTCTGATTATCTCAATATGGTTCAGGACGAGATGGCCGAGACCGGATTGCCTCATATCACAACCACACTGGGCTCTATGCGCTCCCAGATGGTCTCAGGAGGCGTTAACAGGATTGTGCTTGCTTGTGAATATACCGAGAGAAGCACCGTCTTCCTGATCGAGGCTTTGAGAAACCTCTACATGCTCTCCGGCAAAAACAGCGAGGTCGTGCTCTACAGCACCTCAAAGATAAGGACTTATGACCAGATTGAGGTTGAGCAGCTCCACAAGGTCAATCTCCACACCAGCGTCACCTACTCCGTGGATTACGACTCCAAGGAGGTCAAAGACTTCCTACTCCAGTACAGGGCGCTTTACAATGCGGAGCCAAGCCGCTCAGCTTACTCTGGATATGATCTCATGAAGTACTTCGTCACACTCGCCCACAAGTATGGGAAGAGATGGCCGAGGGCTCTTGATAGGGTTGATTATAAAGGACTTCAATCGGACTTCAAATTAGTCAAGACCGCCTCTGGCAGTTACGTCAACAACGCTGTCAGAAGGGTTGTCTACAATCCCGATTATTCAGTCAGCCTAGTCAGATAAAAGAGATTTCGCGTTTTCCACGGCCGCTGAGGTCACGTGGCTCCCGGATAGCATCCTCGCTATTTCCATAACTCTATCCTCTCCTTCAATAGGATGGATAGAAGTCACCGCCTCGTTACCGGAGAACGACTTCTCCACAAGATAATGGGCGTCACCCTTGGCGGCTACTTGAGGAAGATGGGTGATGGCGAAAACCTGCATGTCGCGGCCCATGGAACAAATCATCTGTCCCATCTTGTCAGCGACACTACCCGAAACTCCCGAGTCTATCTCGTCAAAGATAAGAGTAGGCATGCTGACAAAGCGAGCCATCAGCGCCTTGAGGCTAAGCATAAGCCTGGACAACTCGCCTCCGGAAGCGCACTTAGCCACATCCACAGGATTGCTCCCCGAGGCAGAGAACAAGAAACGGACGCTGTCAGAACCAGAGGGACCGGGGACAGACTCCTCCAATTCAACTTCAAAGACAGACCGCTCAAGTTCCAAAGACCGAAGAGATTCCATGATAGAATCCGCCAGACGCTTCTTAGAGGCATCCCTGGCAGCATGCAGGTTGGAGCGAATCTCACGATAAACCTTCTTTTCAGAGTCTATTTCTTTGGATATGGACTCTAGGCGCTCCTTTAAACCATCCGAATCAGCCAAAGATCCTGATAAACTATCCCTCTTGGTTATCAACTCGGATAATGAAGAGGCGGAATACCGCTTCATGAGGTCATACAAAAACGACATCCGCTCTTCCACAGCAGCGAGCCTCGACTCGGAAATCTCTGTATGTGAATTGATTGAGGAAACCTCGTCAAGAATATCATTAAGCTCAACCCTCGCTGACTCGAGTCTCTCCCCCAGCGCTTGCGCCTCCGGCAGGAACCCACCAGCCTTTTCCAGAAGCTTTCTGGCCTCTTTCAGCGATGCTGTGTCTATAAGGTTCTCGGCACCAGTCAGCGATTCCTTGATGGACTCAGCGTTAGCGAGCATGGACTGTTCCTCTTCCAATGACTCCAATTCTCCTTCCACGAGACCGGCAGCTTCAAGGCGTTTCAGGCGTGACTGAATATAGTCACGTTCCTCATCAAGGTGGGAAAGCCTCGCGGAGACATCCTCATATTCCCGCTCGAGAGACTTGAGACGATGGTAACTCAACGCGCACTCGCCCAATAAGGCTTCATTCCCCGCGAGATGATCCAGCATCGACAGCTGATAGGACCTGTCTGTCAGCAAAAGGGTCTGATGCTGCGAATGAATATCCACAAGCCTTGAGCAAATCCCTTGGAGAATCTGAAGATTGACTGGAGAGTCGTTGATAAAAGAACGGGAGCGGCCCGACGCCGACACTACCCTTCGAGCCACAACCTCACTGGAACTACCGTCCAGATCATTGTCTCTCAGTATGTTCCATGTCACCTCGTCGCCTTCCGGGATCTCAAAGACAGCTTCCACAACGCAGTTGTCCCCGCGGGATCCAATCACTGATGAGTCAGCCTTGGAACCGAGTAGCATGGATAACGCACCGAGAAGAATCGACTTTCCGGCACCGGTCTGTCCGGTAATAATGATGAGACCCTCCGGAAAAGAAACATCCAGAGAGTCTATCAGAACATAATTCCTAATCTGAAGGGACTTGAGCATGGGCTGGAACCGATGCTACTTCTCGCCCTCCTCCTTGCCGGCCATCCTATAGTAAAGATCCCCGTCCTCAAACTCGGTGATGGCGATAAGATCCGGCTTAGGGAGCTTCTCATAATACTTTGAGATCTCAATCTGCTCCCTGTTCTCAAACACCTCGTCCATAGTGTCCCTGTCCGTGCGGAAATCCTCAAGCTTCTTCGCAAGCTCTTTCTTTTCCGCCAGAGAAATCTGATTGGCTCTCTTGGAAAGGATGACGACTGTCTCATAGATGTTGCCGGTAGGTTCGGCAAGATACTTCACGTCACGCGTGATAGTGTTGGTAGGCGTTGTTTTCTTTATATCCATTGTATTGATATTATCTTCCTATTAATTTACTACTCTCCAGACTCGGATTGTTTCAATAATTTCTTTCTCTCTTTCTCAAAGTCCTTCTCTTTGGCCTCCAAGTCCTCCTCGGAACCGGTATATCTTCCCAAAGCCTTTTGCGCGCGCTTGTACAAGACATCAAGTTCCTTACGATAAGATGAATCCGGAAGCTCACCTATGAAATTGTAATAATCGTCCACGAAGGTGAGATAGCGCTCCTTCTGCTTCGCCTCAACACTGAGCTGGGCGAACTTGTAGGAAGACTTCGCTATATAGTACAATATATCCTCCCGGTAGATATTGTCGGCATCATCTTTAAGGACATTACGGAAAGCCACCCTGGACGCTCTGTAATCCTCCATCTTGTAGTAGAGCTTAGCGCTTTCGTAAGCCTTCTGATCCAACCTGTCATTCAATTCCTTGAGCATCCTCTTGCAGGTGGCCGCATGAGTACTGTTCGGACTCTCGGCAAGATATTGAGAGATGACAGCGATGGCGTTATATGTGGGTTTCTGGTCCAGCTCAGAACGGTAGGTTGACCTGTAAAGGCAATCTATACGGAGGAAGTATGCCTCGTCAGCGAAAGGGCTTCTCGGAAAGTTCATGAGGAACTTGGCGAAATTAGTCTCAGCGGTGTAGTAGTCCTTGAAACGGTAATTGCTCATCCCCCAATAGAACTGAACAGTGTCATCCTTGGATGTGCCATTGGTCTGGATGGCCAGGCTCTCGAACAATCTGGCCGCTTTGTTGTACTTGCCATGGTTGAACAAGTCGAAAGCCGCGGAATACTTCTGATCAACATCGCTGCTGTTCAACAAAGCGTCGTACTCAGACTTGCATGAACGGGAAAGCGCTAGAACCGCTCCCATCACGACGACGAACCTTATGATAGTCTTCAAATAACGCATAATCCTATTTAGTCATAAGGTATTTCTCCACTTCCAGAGCGGCCTTGCATCCCGACGCGGCCGCTGTTATAGCCTGCCGGAAACTAGGATCCTGAACATCCCCGGCGGCGAAAACACCATCGACATTGGTCTTTGTAGACTTGCCTTCAGTGATAATGTAACCGTTCTCGTCTGTGTTTATGAACTCCTTGAACACATCAGAGTTGGGATGATGCCCTATAGCGAGGAAAAACCCGTCGACTGTGATATCAAAAACCTTACCATCATTCCTTACAAGACGGACTCCAGTAACGCCGGAATCATCCCCGAGGACTTCTTGGGTGTTGCAATTCCACAAAACCTCGATATTGGGTGTGTTCTTCACTTTCTCCTGCATGGCCATAGAAGCCCTGAACACGTCCCTGCGCACGATCATATAGACTTTCTTGCAGATATTGGCGAGATAGGTCGCCTCCTCGCAAGCGGTGTCTCCGCCACCGACTACAGCGACATCTTTCTTCCTGTAGAAGAATCCGTCACAAGTGGCGCAAGCGCTCACACCCATGCCGCGGAACTTGCGCTCAGAAGGAAGCCCGAGGTACTTGGCGGCAGCACCAGTCGCTATGATCACAGCCTCGGCTACGATCTCAGTCTCCCCATCCACCATGAGGCGGAAAGGCTTCCGCGAGAAATCAACGGAAGTGATTGTCCCTCTGCGGATATCAGCGCCAAACCTCAAAGCTTGATCCCTCATGTCACCCATAAGCTGATTGGCGTCAACTCCCTGGGGGAAACCAGGAAAATTCTCGACCACTGTTGTGGTTGTGAGCTGGCCACCTGGCTCCATTCCCTCATATAAGACAGGACTCAAACCAGCCCTGGAGGCGTAAATCGCGGCAGTGTAACCGGCTGGGCCACCTCCTATAATCAGACATCTGACACTTTCCATTTCCATCAATTATAACAACCTGCAAAGATAGTCATAAATTCCTTACTCCGACTCATGTCTGTCAAAGGCTTTTACAATCTTTGTGACAAGCGGATGGCGGACGATATCCTCATTGGAGAAGAATATGGTCTCTATCCCTTTGATATTCTTCAAAAGGCTTATTCCTTTCAACAACCCCGAGTCCTCTTTCCTGGGAAGGTCGACCTGGGTGGCGTCCCCTGTGACAATGAATTTGGCGTTTACACCCATTCTCGTCAAGAACATTTTCAGCTGGGAGACATTGGTGTTCTGCGCTTCATCGAGAATAACGCAGGCACGGTCGAGGGTACGGCCTCTCATATATGCGAGCGGAGCTATCTGGATTATACCCTCTTCCATGAAATCCTGCAGTCTCTTCGGTGGAATCATATCCCCGAGAGCGTCGTACAAAGGTTGGAGATAGGGGTCCAACTTGTCTTTCAGGTCTCCCGGAAGGAAACCGAGTCTCTCCCCTGCCTCAACGGCCGGGCGAGTCAGGATGATCCTTTTTATCTCCCTGTTTTTCAATGCTCTGACAGCCAACGCTATCGCCACATAAGTCTTTCCTGTTCCAGCCGGACCGACAGCGAAAACCAGGTCGTTATCGAAATAGGCCTTGACCATTTTCTTCTGGTTCTCATTCCTGGCCTTGATCGGCTTGCCGTCGGTCGTGTGGACAATTATGGCATCCCCCGTCGGTCTGAGCCTGTCCCGACTTCCATCCCCATCGAATATGTCCTCGACATCGAAGACAGTGAGGTTCATCTTGTGGTGGCGTCTGTGAACCAACTCGGAGAATTTTTGCTCAAACTCCTTGATGTCATCCTCCTTCCCTTCCAGATGGATCTCGTTTCCTCTGGCGACTGCCTTCAAGCCAGGGAAATAGGAAACGAACTCCTCGAGGATCTTATTTCCGGCGCCGAATATCTCGACAGGATCAACCGCTTCAAGCGTGATAGTTCTCTTCATCAATACTATTATTTTTTAATCTTCTATACCGGTCTGCGATTTCACCCTCAGGTATGACCTGACCATGTTATCATGATCCGCCGGCCTCTTCCAAAGCTCCTTCTTGTCAATGAAGTCCTTGACCGGAACCGTC
>JAFROA010000193.1 GCA_017429885.1 Bacteroidales bacterium
AGCCTGCCACCTCCCGTGGATGCGAGTCTGGTGATGGGGCCTTCGGGAATATGTATTCCGGCGCAGATAGAGGAGTTAATGGAACAAAATACTCCCGTGAGAAGGAACAGCATGGCGAATGCCACCCGGCATGGGTGCCGGCTGTCAGCTTCCAGATATGTGAAGGTTGAGATAAGGGGCAGTAAGACCGCTAAGGAAAAAGGAATCTGGATAGGGATAAGAGGCAATATAGCCGCCAGGTAAGCTCCCGCGGCGACTCCGGCCGCGAACGGAATCCCTATCCCCGCGATAACTCCCGAGTCCTTCATAGCCAAGTCCTTAATTTTTGTAAAAATACTCATTAATTTCGTATCTTCGCGTCTCGACATTTTATTTTTTTAGGATAATGATCATTCTTGTTATCAATTGCGGAAGCTCCTCGATCAAGTACCAGTTGCTTGACATGAGAAGCGATGACGTCTATGACCTGATGGCCAAGGGTATAGTGGAGAAAATAGGACTTGAGTCCGGAAGGCTGCAGCACACTCCTATAGGAAGGGACAAGGTTGTCAAAGACCTTTATATTCCAGACCATACTGTCGGTATGCAGCTGGTGCTAGACGCACTTGTGGATAAGGATTACGGCGTGCTGGAATCGTTCGAGGACATAGAGGCTGTAGGTCACAGGATTGTCCAGGGAGCCGACTTTTTCTCAGGCAGCGCTATAGTCGACGAGGACGTCTTGTCGAAGATAGATTTCTGCTGCGATTTCGCCCCTCTTCACAATCCCGCCCACCTTCTGGGTATCAGGGCATGCCAGGAAGTGCTGCCCAATGTCCCCCAGGTGGTCACTTTTGACACCGCTTTCCACCAGACGATGCCGCCGCATGCCTACATGTACGGCCTTCCGTACGAGTACTACGAGAAGTATCATATCCGCCGTTACGGAGCCCATGGCACCAGCCATCAGTTCGTGGCTAACAAAGGCGCCAAGATGGTCGGTCTTGATGTCAACGAGTCAAGAATCATAACCTGCCATATCGGTAACGGAAGCTCCATCACCGCCATCCATAATGGCAAATCCATCGACACCTCCATGGGTCTCACTCCACTTGAGGGACTCATCATGGGCACAAGGTGCGGAGACGTTGATCCGAACGCCATCCTGTACATAATGAAAAAAGAGAATCTCTCTCCGGATGAGATGTACACCCTGGTGAATAAGAAGAGTGGTTTTCTCGGTGTCTCTCAGAGGACATCGGATGCCCGCGAGATGGATGAGCTCGCGAATGGGGGAGACTTCAAGGCCAAACTGACCTTGAAGATGCTTTCTTTCCAGATGATCAAGTACATCGGAGCCTTTGTGGCGGAGATGAATGGAGTGGACGCCATATTCTTCACCGGAGGAATCGGGGAGCATAACAGCCGCCTGCGCCGCAGGGTGTGCGAGAACTTCACATATCTTGGCCTCGCTTTCGATTATGAGGCAAATACCGCATGGGGAGTGGACACCGTCATCTCTCTGCCGGAGTCAAAGGTCAAGGTCGCTCTCGTGACAACGGATGAGGAGCTTGTCATCGCCCGTGACACCATGCATCTTGTCCAGAGTATTGATGAATAATAATCTAATAACCATACAACCATGATCACTAAATTCGCTGATGTTTTCGCGGAACTCAAAGGAAAGGGTATCTGCAAGAAGATGATCGCGGCTTGGGCCGTGGATGAGCACACTATCGAGGCCTGCGCAAAGGCTTCCGAGATGGGGTTCGTTAAGGTCACTCTTGTCGGAGACAAGAACCTTATCGCCCAGACTTGTGAAAAGCTTGGCATTGACATCGAAATGTTCGACATCGTTAATGAGCCTGTTGAGCTGAAGGCTGTCTCCAAGGCCGTGCAGCTTGTTCATGATGGTGACGGTGATGTCTTGATGAAGGGTCTTTGCTCCACAGACAAGTTCCTGCGCGCCATCCTCAATAAGGAGACTGGTCTTCTTCCTCCGAAGGGTGTCCTGAGCCATGTCGGAGTCATCGAGAACCCTAACTATCATAAGCTCATCTTCCTCTCTGACATGGCTGTCATTCCTCTTCCGGACTTCCGTCAGAAGGTCAAGATCGCCGGGTACCTTGTGGGTGTGGCCCAGTCCTTCGGTATCCAGAAACCGAAACTCGCCTTCATCGCCGCATCTGAGCAGATGCTTGACTCGATGCCAGCTTGCGTCGAGGCAGCCCAGCTCGCGAAGATGTGTGACCGTGGACAGATCAAGGGATGTGTGGGTGATGGCCCTCTTGCCCTGGATGTCGCTATCGATCAGGAGTCTGTGCAAATCAAAAAGCTTGTCAGCCCCGTGGCTGGTGACGCTGATTGCCTACAGTTCCCTAACATCGAGTCCGCCAATGTGTTCTGGAAGACCAACTCCAAGTTGGCCACTGGCGTACGTCAGGCCGGTATGCTTGTCGGAACCACGGCGCCATGCGTGCTTGCCAGCCGCGCCGACAGCGTGGACACCAAGCTGAACTCCATCGCCGAGGCGGTGATGTTCGTCAACAAGTAATTTAGTCCGCGTAGAAAAGGTTCCTCTGCGGGAACTTATCTGAATATGAAGCCCGGAGCTTCTCAAAAAGTTCGGTTGTGAACTTGGCGAGGCCCGGGCCTTTATATGTGCTAGTGTTAGATATGAACACCCAGCACTCCCCGTCGGGGAAGTACTTCACAAGGGCGCTGGTGCCAGCGAAAGTCCCGGTACGGGTCCATTCCCCGGTAGGCTTGGTGTCATTCCAGCCAAGGGAATATGTGTCCGGGTCGAAATATTCGGTCATCGCTGCCACGCTCTCTTTGCTGATGATGTCCGGTACTTCCGGCTTTCCGTCTATCGAGGCCACCAACAGGGCCAGCTCCGGCGTGGATCCGACCCATGCCCCGGCTCCGAGAAGACCTGTGACGTTGTTGCCACCGTAGCAGCGCGGAACCTTCCTTCCGCTGTTGTTAAACTCCTCAGCGGGTTCATCGTCTTTCTGGACATAATAGCGAGTCTCGCCGGGATGTTTATCAGCGTAATAGTTTCCGGCTATCTTGAAATTCACGCATCCGGCGGGGTGAAAGACGTTCTCCTGGATGAAATCCTCGTAGGACATACCGGACAGCTTCTCGATGACCATGGATAGCGCCAGGTAACCGTAGTTTGAATACTCCTGCCAAGTGCCAGGCTCAAACTTCAGGGGACGGCCCAGCTGGACGGTTGTCAACTGCTCCTTGGTCGGAATCTCCTTCCAATGGTTCTGCATCATTATCCATCTGGTTGAGAACATCGGAT
>JAFROA010000194.1 GCA_017429885.1 Bacteroidales bacterium
AGAAAATCGAGAGACTCATAAAGGAGATAGACAAATGCATCTCCCTGCTTGAAAACTAGGATGGGACAGAGCATAAAGATAAAAATCGCGGGCAATGAATATCCCTTAGTCGCTTCCTCTCCGGAGATGGAACGGCTCATGAGGCTTGCCGCGGAGGCGATCAACCAGAAACTGACCGCCTATGACGCCAAGTTCCCAAACAAATCTCTCTCTGACAAACTCTCCTTCGTCGCTCTCAACGAGACGGTCAGCAGGCTGACTTACCAGAAAAGACTCTCCGATGCCGGAGAGGAGGCGAAGGGGCTTCAGGAAGATGTGGAGACATACCTCAAGAATATTGAAAAAGACGGCCGTTAGTCCCACGTGCTTTAATCAACAAGTTCTTATTGAACCGAGAACACTCAGGACGGCAAGGGCAGGCCAAGGTTACCTTCCGGGATTGTACGCTTAGCGTATGACAGTGGAAGTCCGAACCGGACCGGATCTCAAATCTTATTTATTAAGATTTTAGACAAGCGACTAACGGCTTTTTTTAATATCGCAGACGACCGACCGGTTTCCAGATACCGGCGGTCGTCTTTTGCTTCTCGCCTGTAATGGATTGAATATTAAGTATTAACAATAATATTTTGAACAAACAATGATAGCTTACCTTATAGGTGCCCTGATTGGAGCGGTGATCGCCCTCGGGGTTTACATCCTTGTCCAGAAGATGGTTCTGAATGGACGAAGGAATGAGATAATAGCCAAAGCAGAAATCGAGGCCGAGGGGATCAAGAATGACAAGATCCACCAGGCGAAAGAGAAATTCCTCCAACTGAAAGCGGAGCACGAGCGTTTCATCAACGAGAAAAACAACCAGCTGAGGGAAGCTGAGAACCGCATCAAGCAGAAAGAGAACACTCTGAATCAGCAGAGCGGTGAGCTCCAGAAGAAGCTCCGTGACGTGGACAACGCCAAAAACAGTCTTCAGGCTCAGCAGGAGAAACTGGCCAAGAAAGCCGAGGAATATGAGAAGCTAAGCGCTCAGGCCAACAAACAGCTTGAGACAATCGCCGGAATGAGCGCCCAAGACGCCAAGAACATCCTGATGGAGAACATGAAAGCCGAAGCCCGCACTGAGGCCCAGGCCTACATCAATGACACGATGGATGAGGCCAGGCTGAACGCTTCAAAGGAGGCCAAACGCATAGTCATAAATACGATCCAAAGGACCGCCACCGAGACAGCCATAGAGAATGCGGTGACCACGTTCCCTATTGAAAATGACGAGATTAAGGGACGTATTATTGGCCGTGAGGGTCGTAACATCAGGGCCCTTGAGGCCGCCACAGGAGTCGAGATAGTCGTGGACGACACTCCTGACGCCATTCTTCTCTCCGCCTTTGATCCCGTCCGCAGGGAGGTCGCCAGGCTCGCGCTGCACCAGCTTGTCGTGGACGGCAGGATTCATCCCGCCAGGATTGAGGAAGTGGTGGCAAAGGTCCAGAAACAACTTGAGGAGGAAATCCTCGAGACAGGAAAGAGGACCTGCATCGACCTCGGCATCCATGGACTCAACATCGAGCTCGTGAGGATGATCGGCCGCATGAAATACCGCTCCTCCTACGGACAGAACTTGTTGCAGCACTCCCGCGAGGTGGCCAACATTTGCGCCATAATGGCCTCTGAGCTTGGGCTGAACCCCAAGACCGCCAAGAGAGCCGGTCTGCTTCATGACATCGGTAAGGTGTCAGAGGAAGAGCCCGAGTTGCCTCACGCCCTCTTGGGAATGAAGTTGGCCGAGCAGTATAAAGAGAAACCTGATGTGTGCAACGCCATCGGAGCCCACCACGAGGAAATTGAGATGACTTCGATAATATCCCCGATAGTGATGATCGGAGACGCCATCTCAGGTGCCAGACCTGGTGCCCGCCGTGAGGTCATCGAGTCTTACATCAAACGGCTCAAGGGTATGGAAGACCTCGCGGCCGCTTATCCTGGAGTGACCAAGAGTTACGCCATCCAGGCCGGCCGTGAGCTCAGGGTCATTGTCGGGGCCGAGGAGGTCAGCGACGACCAGGCCGCAAGACTCTCCGCTGACATCGCCCAAAAGATACAGGAGGAGATGACATATCCCGGACAGGTCAAGATCACCGTCATCCGGGAGACAAGATCAGTGTCATACGCCAAGTAACGGCCATGAAATCATATTTGAAAACGATAATGGCATCGATCGCGGCAGCGTTCCTATGGAGCGCCGCCGTTTTCGCCCAAGCTCCTGATGCGACTGCCACTTGGAAAGTCTCTTCCAAGCCTACAGGGGAAAACGAGTACGAGCTGGTATTCACGGCCATTATCGAGAATGGCTGGCACATCTACACGACCGGTAACAAGTACAATCCCACCACCCTGGAGCTGTACTCCCCCACTGGTTATTCTCCTGTAGGTACCTTCGAGCAAGTGACTGAGCCATCATCGTTCAAGGGAGATGAAGGCTTCTTTGACACAGCGGTTTTCACCCAGAAGGTCAAGCTGGATGCCCCAGAGGCCACCGTTAAGGGAGAGATCACCTGGAGCGGCTGCAATGACCAATTCTGC
>JAFROA010000195.1 GCA_017429885.1 Bacteroidales bacterium
CACGTCCAAAATCATCGGCACTCTGCCCTGGTGCCTCTATGTATCAGCCATTTCCGCGGCTTTATACACCCTGCTGCTTTATCTGGAGAGACGTGATTGGACCGGGTGGTTCAAGCCAATCAGTCCCGCCGGAACAGCCACGCTCACGGTGTATATGATGCCGTATCTGTATTACGCCCTCTGGGTCGCATTCTCTCCGACTGTTCCCTCGTGGCTTGCCGGGGGAGTCGGGCTCATCAAGTGCGCCTTGTTCTCGCTGCTGTGCATAGCCTCCGCCTGGCTTCTCGGCAAGGCGGGGCTAAAACTGAAAATATAGATAGATTAACCGCTAACCAGCTGGACAAACTCTTTCGGGGTCTGGACCTGGAGGGTTGTGAAAGGCTTGATATGCTTTGTGTTAGATGTGATAATAATGTCGCATAGATTCTCCTCGGCACAGGCTATCAATGCGGCGTCTTCAAAGTCGGGACAGTTGCTGGCAACGGCTTTGGATAAATTTGATTTGGTCAAAGGAAGCACATCTATAAAGGGCATTATGCGTCCTATAGCCGCTTGAAAGATGGTCAACGGTTTTTTCCGCGCGATATAAGAACAGTCAGTGATTGACTGCGATGAGAGACAGACGTCAAGAAGTCCTTCCTTGGCTGCTTCAAAGATCAAAGCGGCACTCATGAAACCTTCCCTGGAATTATCCAGAAGGTCGATAATGATGTTTGTGTCAAGAAATACTCTCATTTGGATAACAGGTAAGACAGCCGTTCATCCGCGGCGATTTCTTCTTCAGAATAATGGGGCAGTGTGTTCCCGAGGGACAGGATCTCATTAGACACCTTGAATCCTTTTCCCAGAGAAGGATAGTCTGCTCCCGCAGCGGCCTCGAGGATAGTCTCAACATAACTGTTGAACGATCGTTTCTGCCTCTTTGCCTTGATCTTCAAACGATTATAGAGATCCGGATCAAGCCGGAGTCCCGTTTGAACCTTTGTATTGACGGATTCCATAAAATGTTATCATTTTCACAAATATACAATAAAATGATAACAATATCGTATTTTGATAACATAATAAGGCGAATAAAGCAATTTATGTCGCTTTAAGGGTAAAAGAGTTCTAAATCGGCTGATTATTTCAGTAAGCTGTTTTAATTGGTTACCTTTGCGGCCCTTTTAAAATGACAGGCAAAATGATCAAGAATTTATCTGTTCACAGCATTGTATCGCTATTTCTGAGCTTCGCGATTGGTATGTTTGTACTGGCGGGATGCGACAAGTCGGATCCTGAGCCTTACGATCCCATTCCCGAGATCGTCCTTAACGATTTTAACAACCGTTATCCCGGAGCGACTCTCCTGAATGACCATTTCAGAGAGAACACCGAGGGCTGGGCTGAGTTGAAATTCATTGATTCAGACGGAATCAAAGGTACGGCTCACTACAAAGACTGTCTCTGGATGATGACCAATAAGGAATTCTCGAAAAAGGATTTCCTGCTTCAGATTCCTCGCAAGGTGGCAAGGACCTATGTCGGAACCGGGGTGGAAAATGAAGATTATTCATCTAATCAATTTTATGTGATGGAGATTTCCCGTCGTGGAATGGACAGGAAACAATATGAATTTCATTTTGATGTCCCGCTTAAGTGCAACCATTCTCTTGACGACATAGTTCACCGGGACGACACTATTGTGATCTGCGAAGACGGGACTCTTTTATATGTTGCCTTTGCGGGCGGTGTCAATCCATCATACTGGTGGAAGGACATTTCTACCTCTTTGGAGCGTATCAAAGGGAGGTTTCCCGGAGCGGAAATTCTTGGTTCAATGAACCTTCATGGAGATAACCTGGTGTTTATCTTTGATGAAGGATTAGTCAAAACCGCTTATTCCCGTCAGGGACGGGACTGGGCTTGGACGGAAACCCGTTACAAAGAAGAAGACCCCTCTGTTATTTCTGAATACGCCCAAAAGGTAAAGACAGCGTTCTTGAATAAGAATGAAGGCTATAGGTTCACATCTTTGTACAACATTGAGAGAGAGGACGGCCGGTTCTTCGGTCTTGAGTTCGAGAAAGGAGAAAGAAACTACACTGACGATATGGACTGGGAATCATCCCTGCTTTATGTCCCTGTCAATAAGTGATTTTTGGTTCTGATATAGATTCCTGTTATGGAAGTTATTGGTTATCAACATAAAACGAATCTAACGGTGCCGATTTCGGGACCGTTAGATTGTTTAAAGAGGTGATTATAAAGTGTTTCTGTAACAGGCGCGGATCCTTCGCTTCACTCAGGATGACAGGCAAGGGGCTCAGGATGACAGCCGAGGGGCTTACAGTTCAACAGGCGTGTACTTCGGGACAAGGACACGCATGATCATCCAAGCGAGAAGGTAGGCTATTCCGCAGAAACAGAACACCATGAAGTAACCGGCCGGTTTGCCCTCGAATCCGAGGAAGCGGAAGGCTGATCCAGCGTTCTCAGCATAGGTAAACAGGTTACCAGCGACCTTCTGGATAATCATCGATCCGACACCTCCAGCCATAGCGCCGATTCCGGTGATAGTCGCGATAGCGCCCTTCGGGAACATATCACCGACAGTCGAGAAGATATTCGCCGACCAGGCCTGGTGCCCCGCAGCGGCGAGTCCGATAAGGACAGCCGGCCACCAAGGAGAATTGAAATGGACTCCAAGTGGCTGGGCGAAGAGGGAACAGAGCGGAAGGAATGCGAAAAGAAGCATCGCCAGCATACGCCCTGAATAGGGATGCATTCCCTTCTTCTCGACAAAGAGCTTCGGCAGGTAACCGCCAATCAGGGAAACAACCGTCACTATGGCGTACAGGGTGAAAATCAAAGCCTGTCCTCTCAACGAGGTGGCCGGGGCGCCGAACTGGTTGCTGAAATATGACGGAGCCCAGAAAAGGAAGAACCACCAAACGCCATCGGTCAGGAATTTACCAACTATGAAAGACCATGTCTGACGGAACTTGAACGCCTGGACGAAAGGAATGCTCTTCTCCTGAGCTAGAGCGGCTTTCTCGGCTTCGTCAGCGGCATCGTCCTGCAGGATATATTCCAGCTCATTCTCGTTAACATGCTTGCTCTTTTCGGGTTTGTCATACATGAAGTTCCAGAAGAACATCCAGATGAAGCCCAGTCCACCGATGATGATGAAAGCCCATTCCCAGCCGAGAGCCTTAGCCAGCGGCGGGATGCAAAGAGGGGCGGCAAGAGCGCCCACGGAAGCTCCTGCATTGAAAATTGACGTGGCGAAGGCCCTGTCCTTTTTCGGGAAATACTCGGCTGTCACCTTGATTGCGGCCGGGAAGTTGCCCGCCTCACCGAGAGCAAGTATACCACGGCATAACAGGAATAAATACACCGATGTGGTCGCGACTGCCAATGCCGCATTCGATCCGGCCTCAACGGCCCTCATCGCGGCGACAGAATCAAAGCCACCCATGTGGGCGGTGGCCCAACCGCAGGCGGCGTGCATCACGGCACCTGCTGACCATACACCGATAGCGATCAAATAGCCCTTCTTGGTGCCCATCCAATCCACGAACTTGCCGGCGAAAAGGCAAGCGATAGCGTATAAGATGGAGAAGAAGGACGTGATCGTACCATAGTTGGCGTCGGACCAATGGAACTCCGGCTTGATGAATTCCTCGTATGTCAGCGAAAGTACCTGACGGTCAAGGTAGTTTACTGTTGTTGCGACAAATAGAAGGCTGCAAATCCACCATCTCCAATTGGTCATCAGCTTGTTCTGTGTCGACATATTATCTCAATGATTTTATAATCTCTAACGCTCCGGCGCAAAGCTCGGATATCTTCCCCCAATCTCCGGCGGCGATAACGTCTTTCGGGAACAAGTTGGATCCCATTCCAACGCAAGTGACCCCAGCCTTGAACCAGGCCTCAAGGTTTTCCTTTGTTGGTTTAACTCCACCTGTCACCATAATCTGGCTCCAAGGCATAGGAGCTTTTATTCCCTTTACGAAAGCCGGTCCGAGAACATCTCCGGGGAACACCTTGCAAATGTCGCAACCAGCCTCCTGGGCGGCACCAATCTCGCTTGGGGTTGCGCAGCCTGGGCAATAAGGGATGAGCCTGCGGTTACAGACAGGTGCCACGGCGGGATTGAAGAGAGGTCCCACCACGAAATTGGCCCCCAACTGGATATACATCGCGGCAGTGCCGGGATCGACAACGGATCCGATTCCCATTATCATACCAGGAAGCTCCTTATTGGCGTATTTAACAAGTTCTCCGAACACCTCCTGGGCGAAATCTCCCCTGTTGGTGAATTCAAAAGCTCTCACGCCGCCATCATAACAAGCCTTGAGTACCTTTTTGGAGGTTTCGAGGTCGGCATTATAGAAGACCGGGACCATCCCCGTCTCCTTCATGGTCTGAATGACTTGTAACTTGGTGTATTTTGCCATAAATAATTCAATATTAGTTAGCGGGACACTCGGCCGGAACCGTCTCCCTTCATGAGATTCTCAACCTCGGCGACCGTGACCTGATTGAAGTCTCCGAATATTGTATGTTTGAGGCAGGATGCTGCCACCGCGAAGTTCAGGGCCTTCTGGTCGTCTCCCGCGAAAGTCAACAGGCCGTAGATAAGACCTCCCATGAAACTGTCGCCACCCCCGACCCTGTCTACGATGTGGGTTATATCGTAACGAGGCGACTGATAGAGTGTCTTCCCGTCCCAAAGTACACCTCCCCAAGTGTTGTGGTTGGCATTTATAGAACCGCGGAGGGTAATAATAACCTTCCTGGCCCTGGGGAACCTGGTCATCAACTGTTCGCCCACGCTCTGGAACCTCCTTTGGTCAATAGCGCCTCCGGTCGCCGTCACATCAAATCCTTCCGGTTTGATTCCGAACACCTTGTCAGCATCCTCCTCGTTGCCAAGGATGATGTCGCAACCTTCCACAAGTGCGGGCATAATCTCGGAAGCTTTCTTGCCATATTTCCAGAGATTCTTGCGGTAGTTGAGGTCGCAAGAGACCGTGACTCCCAAGCGGTTGGCAGCTTTGATCGCCTCCAGACACACATCAGCGGCGCCCTGGCTTAAAGCCGGGGTTATTCCGGTCCAGTGGAACCAGTCCGCACCTTCGAAAACCTTGTCCCAGTCAATCATTCCGGTCTCGATGGTCGAGATTGCCGAATGAGCCCTGTCATAGACCACCTTGCTCGACCGGGCGACCGCACCTGTCTCCAGGAAATATATTCCCAGACGCTCGCCGCCGAAGACACAGAAGTCGGTCCCTACACCATAGGAATGGAGGTCTCGGATGCAACTCTTAGCTATGTCATTCTCCGGAAAGCGGGTGACGAATTGGACATTCATTCCATAATTGGCCAGAGAGACCGCCACATTGGCCTCACCTCCACCGAATGTGGCGTCAAACTGTTTTGCCTGGGAGAAACGGAGGTAACCTGGCGTCGATAGACGGAGCATTATCTCTCCGAATGTGATGATTCTGGGCATAAATATCAGAAATTGAAATAGTTCTTGGCGTTATTGTAGCTGATGTCTTCCACCATCTTTCCGATAAAGTCGATCTCTGAGGCAGGCAGTCTTCCACTCTCCACGTCCTTTCCGATCACGTCGCAGAGAATACGGCGGAAGTACTCGTGACGAGGGTAGCTGATAAAGCTGCGGCTGTCAGTGAGCATTCCCACGAACCGGCTGAGCAAGCCTTGAGAGGAAAGGGCGTTTATCTGCTTGCGCATGCCATCCTCCTGATCCAGGAACCACCAAGCGGCACCAAACTGCATCTTCCCAGGGAATGTTCCATCGTTGAAAGTGTATGCCATGGACGTCATGACTTCATTGTCCTTAGGATTGAGGCAATACAGTATTGTCTTGGCTAATTTGTCCTCCGAAGCGAGACGGTCGAAAAAGCGATGTCCGGCGACTGCGACGGGGAGATCATGGATAGCATCATAACCCGTGTCCGGACCGACCAGGTTAAACATCTTAGTGTTATTATTCCTGATGGCTCCGACGTGGAACTGTTGTGCCCAACCGGACTCGGCGTCCATGACAGCCATGTCATGGAGGAAGGCGCTGCGGAACTTTTCAAGCTCTCTCGGCCCAGGAGCCTTTCCAAGCAATACTTTCTTGAATATCAGCTCAATCTCAAACTGGGTGTAGTCCGCCCCGTAGAAGGTGTCCATTCCGTGATCCGACAGCTTACAACCCCTTGAGGCAAAGAAATCGTGGCGTTTCTGCAGAGCCTCGATCAAATCAGTGTAAGAATCTATGTTCTTGTCTGCCGCCTCACCTAATTTCTTCAGGTATTCTTTATAGCTCTGTGGATTTTCCACGGCCATGGCCTTATCGGGCCTCCAGGCGGGTAACACCTTGGTACCGAACGGCTTCTCCGCGATCATCTTGTGCCAGCGAAGATCGTCGGCCGGGTCGTCTGTCGTACAAACCACCTCAACTCCGAACTTGCGGATGAGGGCCTGGCCACGATATTCCTCGGTCGCCAATTTGGCGTTGCACTCCTCGAATATCTCCCTCGCGGTTTTAGGACTCAATAGTTTTTCTATCCCGAAAACCCTGCTGAGTTCCAAATGCGTCCAATGATAGAGAGGGTTCCGCATGGTATAGGGAACGGTCTCGGCCCATTTCTCGAATGTCTCCCATGGGGTTTTGGTCCCTCCGGTGATATAATCCTCCGGTACCCCGTTCGCCCTCATCGCGCGCCACTTGTAATGGTCACCCGCATGGCCGTCCACAAGCCAAAGTTGGGTAATATCCCTGAACTGGACGTTTTCAGCTATCTGCTGGGGAACAAGGTGGCAGTGATAATCGATGATCGGTTGTTTTTCCGCATGCTCATGATACAGCTTTCGGGCGGTGTCATTTCCAAGCATGAAATCTTTGTTGATGAATGTCATTTGTGAGATCAATTATGGTTGACGCATTTTTTTGACTACATACAAAAATACAAATGTTTTGCTATTATGGTGCAAACCTTTGTACTTTTGTATAGGGTAATAAGTATTGACAAATATGACCAACATCTTCTCATTCGAGGTCAAGTTGGGACTCCGCGATATTTACTGGCACATCGCAGTATCGCTTTTGGTGTTGCCGCTTCTTTTCTCCTGCGGGAAAGAGGAAGAAAGCCCGTCTACCCATCCAGCCGTTGAGGAACCCAAGGAGGCTGTCCTCCCCGAGCTTAATATCAACCTTCCTCAAGGTCATGAAATTAACAGCAAGACAGTTTGGGTCGAGAACGCTACCGCCAGCCTGGTTTCCGAAAACGGGAATATCACCAAGCTCGGAGGCGCGAAAATAAAGGGCAGGGGGAATTCCACGTGGAACTATCCAAAGAAGCCTTACGCCTTGAAACTGGACAAGGATGCTTCTCTCTTAGGAATGCCGGCTGGCAAGAGGTGGGATCTCCTGGCCAATTACATTGACAGGACAGAGATTCGCAACGCCGTGGCTTTCGAGGTGGCCAACAAGACAAAGTCCCTTGAATGGACCCCGAAAGGAAGGTTCGTCAAGCTGTACATCAACATGATATATCATGGCGTCTACTACTTGTGCGAGCACATCAAGATTGACAAAAACCGCTTGAACCTGCATGAGGGAGGATACCTTCTTGAGCTCGATGTCTACTATGACGAGGATTTCAAATTCAAGTCCGACTCCCTTGGCCTTCCGGTACAGATCAAGGACTGGAAGGGTGGAGAGATGACAGAGGAGCGTCTGTCCGGAATAGAAAAAGAGTTCAACGAGATTGAGTCCTTGATTATTTCCGAGGATAGGGCTACTAACGGGTGGCAGAACCTCGTGGATATGGACACCTTTATCGACTGGTGGTTCGCATATGAACTTTCAGAATGTGGTGAGCCTTCGGGACCGAAAAGCAGTTACATGTACCGCGACAAAGGAGGAAAACTCAAGGCCGGACCCGTGTGGGATTTCGACTGGGGCACATTCCGAAGCGGAGCGGATGTGACCCATTTCCGCATTAAGAAAGCCATCTTTTACAAATATCTATTTCAGGATCCTTCATTCGTGAAAAGAGTCAAGGAAAAATGGTCGGAAAGTAAATCTG
>JAFROA010000196.1 GCA_017429885.1 Bacteroidales bacterium
CGCTTTCATTAAGGCTAACCTGCGCTCCCGGGGGATGGATTTTGAGGGCCCGGAAGTGCCTCAGGGAGGGCCTTGGGGCTTCCGCCACCAGATCAATGTGGCGGACAGCGGCTACGGCTCCCGTGGCCCGAGAGTGTGGAATGACCGTGCCGGGGAAGTGGGTAGAACGCTAAATGTGAAGGACTTTGACCTTGACGGGATATTCGGAAAAGAAGGGGTTCAGATTGTCCATCTTTCCGGGCTGATCGCGGCCTTGAGCCCTGACACAAGCAGGTTCTGCCTGGAGATAGCACGCAAGGCCAAGGAATATGGCACAGCCATCAGTTTTGACCTCAATTTCCGAGCCTCATTCTGGGTGGGAAGAGAGGAGGAATTGCGCGCAACATTCTCCGAGATATGCTCCCTGGCAGACATTCTCATCGGCAACGAGGAGGATTTCCAGCTCTGCCTTGGCATCCAAGGTCCAGAGGCGGGAGGCAAGGATATCGCCGCCAAGATCGATGGTTTCAAGGAGATGATCCGCAGGGTCAAGGCGGAATATCCTTGAGCCAAGGTCTTCGCTACAACTCTCAGGCAGGTCAATAACGCCAATTCCCACAATTGGGGCGCCATTATGCTGGAAGGTGATACGTGGCACGTTGTGGAACCTCGTGAGATTCACGTGCTTGACAGGATCGGAGGAGGTGACGGCTTCGTTGGAGGTTTGCTATATGCCATACTGAAAGGTTGGGAGCCCGAGAAATGGATTCAGTTCGGATGGGCCTGCGGTGCCCTTGCCACAACCTTCCTGACTGATTACGCCCAGCCTGCCGATGAGGATCAAGTTTGGAGCGTCTGGAGCGGTAATGCGAGGGTAAAGCGTTAAGCCATGCTGTATTACGCCAGAGGATCCAAGACTGATGTCATCACCGATGCCCAGGTGAGAGAGGCTCTTGCAGAGGTCTTTGATGCGATGGGCCCCCGGAAAAGGGTTCTCGTCATCCCTCCGGACTACACCCGGCTCAACTCCTACGCCGGGCCTATTACCTCCATGGTCAATGATTATTTCGGCGACCGTCTGACCGATGTCATGCCTGCCCTAGGCACCCATTCGCCGATGACTGAGGAACAGATAACCTCTATGTATCAAGGGGTTCCGCTGGAAAAGTTCCGTGTCCATGACTGGCGAAACGACGTGGTGACCGTAGGGGAGGTCCCCGCCTCTTATCTTGAGGAGGTATCCGAAGGCCGTGTCAGTTACACATGGCCGGCGCAGGTTAACAAGCTGCTTTTGGATCCTTCCTTCGACTTGATTCTATCAATAGGTCAAGTTGTTCCCCATGAGGTGATCGGGATGGCCAACTATACCAAGAATATTTTCGTGGGAGTCGGAGGCTCGGAAGGTATTAACAAGAGTCATTTCCTTGGAGCCTCGTACGGGATGGAGAGGATAATGGGCAGAGCAAAGTCCCCTGTCAGGGATGTGCTGGAATATGCCCGTACACATTTTATACAGGGACTTCCTATCGTTTATGTACTTACAGTCAGGGCGAAGGACGAGGAAAGCGGCGAGCTGGTGACCAGGGGACTATTCATCGGCGACGATTTCGAGTGCTTTGAGAAAGCCTCCTCATTGTCATTGGAGACCAATTTCATAATGGTGGACCGTGAGATCCGCAAGTGCGTGGTGTATCTGGATCCCACTGAGTTCAAGAGCACCTGGCTTGGCAACAAGGCGGTCTACCGTACCCGAATGGCACTTGCCGACGGTGCGGAGCTCGTGATCTTGGCTCCGGCGCTCAAGGAGTTCGGAGAGGATCACGAGATCGACAGGCTGATCCGGAAATATGGATACAAAGGCACCCCGCACACTCTTGAGGCGACTCGGTCGAATAAAGACCTTCAGGACAATCTCGGAGCCTCGGCCCATCTGATCCACGGGTCTTCCGAGGGGAGGTTTAGAATCACATATTGCCCCGGTCCGGATATGACCAGGGAAGAGATAGAAAGCGTGGGATTCGCCTGGGGGGATCTCGAAGAGGCCTTGAGGCGATATCCAATTGATAAGATGACAGACGGATGGAACTGGATGCCCGACGGCGAGGAGGTCTATTACATCTCCAATCCCGCCCTCGGCCTCTGGACTCATCCTTCACGATTCATTGATTGATGGTATTTTATGATTTTCAATGGAATAGAAGTATCCCCTTCCGGCCTCTGCCACCCTCGGCACGATAAGAGGGGGGACCGAAATTGAGGAAGAGGAGAGACAACTGGTTGTCTCGACGAATTCCGAGATTTTGGTGGGGCCGAGCGAAGCGAGGCGGTCTAGGAAGGGGATACTTCTATTCCATGAACATAACAGAAAAAGATAATATGGCAAAAGAAATGAAAGCAGTATCAGACATTGGACTTGTGGGATTGGCGGTGATGGGAGAGAATCTGGCGTTGAACATGGAGAGCAAGGGCTTCCATGTCAGCGTCTATAACCGCACGGTCGAGAAAGTCGACCATTTTATGGAAGGACGAGGCAAAGGCCATAATTTTTATGGAGCTCATACCCTGGAGGACTTCATCGCGTCGTTGAAGAGCCCCCGCAAGGTGTTCCTGATGGTCAAGGCCGGCAAGCCTGTCGATGATTTCATCGAGAAGCTTATCCCTCTTCTTGACAAGGGCGACATCATCATCGATGGCGGAAACACCCATTTCCCCGACACGGCCAGAAGAACTGAATATGTTGAGAGCAAGGGACTTCTCTATATTGGAACCGGAGTCTCCGGTGGAGAGGAAGGCGCCCTCAAAGGGCCTTCAATGATGCCTGGCGGATCTCCCGCCGCATGGCCCTTCGTGAAGCCCATATTCCAGGGCATCAGCGCCAAGGTCGCCGACGGCACACCGTGTTGCGACTGGGTCGGGCAAGGCGGAGCCGGTCATTTTGTCAAAATGGTCCATAACGGAATCGAGTACGGGGACATCCAGCTGATCTGCGAGTGCTATCAGATAATGAAGGACTTCCTCGGCATGACTAACGAGGAAATGCACGAGACCTTCGCCGAATGGAACAGGGGAGACCTTGATAGCTATCTTATCGAGATCACGCGCGACATTCTCGCCAAGAAAGATGAGGAGGGACGTTATGTGCTGGACTATATTCTCGACACTGCGGGTCAGAAAGGAACCGGTAAATGGACAGCCATCTCAGCCCTTGATCTCGGTGAGCCGCTCACCCTGATCAGCGAGTCGGTCTATGCCCGCTGTCTCTCAGCCTTAAAAGAGGAGAGGACCGAGGCCTCCAAGATTCTGGAAGGTCCTAAGCCAGTGCGGTTTACGGGAGACAGGAAAGCTTTCCTGGAGGATCTTCGCAAAGCGCTGTTCGCTTCTAAAGTCGTCTCTTATGCCCAAGGATATTCGCTGATGCGTGCCGCCGCCGAGGAATATGGCTGGGATTTGAACTATGGCGGGATAGCCTTGCTTTGGAGGGGTGGCTGCATCATCCGGAGCGTGTTCCTCGGCAAGATCAAGGAAGCCTTCGACAAGAACCCCGCTTTGGCCAATATACTGCTGGATCCTTATTTCAAGGAGAAGCTTTCGGATGCCCAGCAGGGCTGGAGAAATGTCGTGGCGCAGGCCGTTGTGAACGGTGTTCCGGCTCCTTGCATGTCCGCCGCTTTGGAATATTACGACGGCTACCGCACCGAGAGGCTTCCCGCCAACCTCCTGCAGGCGCAGAGGGATTACTTTGGTGCCCATACCTACGAGCGTACCGACCGTCCCCGTGGCGAGTTCTTCCACACTAACTGGACCGGCCACGGAGGCGACACTGTCTCAACCACTTATAATGCTTAGAGTATTCTCTACATGAAGATAGGCAAGTATTCATTCGGGGTGGGCGACCGTTTCGCTCATGAGGGAATCAACCAACTCAAGGCCCTCATTGAGGCCGAGGAACGATTCGGGGTGCGATTCGTGCCAGTATGGAACAAATCGAACCGTGAGCATCAGATAGTTGGCACCGAGCCGATGGAGACTCGTTTGGAGGCGGATGCAGCTGTCAATGCGCTAGGGTATGAAGGTCAGTACTTCGTGGATGCGGATCATATCAATCTTACCAATGTGGACCGCTTTATCGAGCCCTCCGACTTCTTCACTATTGATGTCGCTGATTACATCGGCAAGGTCGGTGGTATGGAGGAAAGATTCCTGCCCGCCATCAAGGAAGCCGGTAGAATATACCGCTATATTGCCGGGAAGAAAGGAGCTGACAACTTTGTGACTGAGGTTTCCATGGACGAAGTGGATGATGCCCAGACTCCGGAAGAGTTGAAGTATATCCTGTCAGGACTCGCTCATGAAGGCATACCAGTACAGACTATCGCTCCCAAATTCACCGGGCGTTTCAATAAGGGCGTTGACTACCGTGGCGACCTGGCCCGCTTCGAACGCGAGTTCGAGCAGGATCTTATCGTGATTGACGAGGCGGTAAGAGAGTTTGGATTGCCGGAGAACCTTAAACTCTCCATTCACTCTGGATCTGACAAATTCAGCATATATCCCATAATGGGCCGTCTGATCCGCAAGTACGACAAGGGAATCCACATCAAGACCGCCGGCACCACCTGGCTTGAGGAGAACATTGGCCTCGCCGTCGCGGATCCTGCGGCTCTTGAACTCGCTAAGAGGATATATGCGGGCGCTTTGGACCGTATGGAAGAGCTTACAGTTCCATATGCCACAGTGATTGATGTGGATGTCAACGCTCTTCCTTCACCGGAGGAAGTAGCGAAGTGGGATGCGGATACCTATGCCCGTACGTTGCGCCACAACCAGGCGGATCCTCTGTACAATCCTTCTTTCCGCCAGCTTATCCACGTGAGCTACAAGATAGCTGCTGAACTCGCGGACGAGTTCCTTCCCGCATTGGAAAAGCACACGGAAGTGATTGGCAGTCAAATTACCGCTAATCTATGTGATCGTCATATAAAAAGACTTTTTAGTGAATAGTGCCATGAAATATTCATTTGATGATTTGAAAGGACGCGTTTGCGTTATCACCGGCGGCTTCGGCGTGATCGGAACCGCTTTGACAAGAGGTCTGGCTGAAGCCGGAGTCAATCTCGCCGTGATCAGCCGTTCGGCTTCCAATCCCGAGAAGGGAGAAGCCATCGCCAAAGAGTTCGGCGTCAAGTGTTTAGGTATCTCAGCAAGTACATTGGACAGGGAGGCCCTCGAGGCAGCGCTTGACCTCATTCATGAGAAACTTGGCAAAGTCGATATCCTGATTAACTGCGCTGGAGGTAACTCGCCGAAGGCAACTTGCAAAGCGGAGCAGATGAGTAAGGATGACGATTTGGCGGACACCTTCTATGGCTTGGACCTGGCTGGTTTCGACCAAGTTTTCGATCTGAATTTCAAGGGAACCTTGTTGGCCACCATGGTATTCACGAAAGACATGCTGGAGGCGGGCAAGGGCAACGTCCTGAACGTCTCTTCCATGAACTCGATTCGTCCTTTGACCAAGATTCCAGCATATTCCGCCGCAAAGGGGGCGATCAACAATTTCACCCAGTGGTATGCGGTCCACGTCGCCCAGATGGGAATCCGTTGCAATGCCATCGCTCCCGGATTCTTCCTCACAGACCAAAACCGCTTTTTGCTCACGGACGAGGAAACCGGTGCGCTTAAGCCCAGAGGAAAGAAGATTATAGCAAATACTCCGACCCACAAGTTCGGTGAGCCGGAGGATCTGGTTGGTACTATGCTCTATCTCCTGAGCGATATTTCTTCATTCGTGACAGGAGTCGTGATTCCTGTCGATGGAGGCTATAGCGCCTTCGGAGGAGTGTGATCGATTACTTCAGAGTCACTTTGATGACATAATCCGAGTCGGCGGGCAGCTCACCGGGGACGGTGACGAAAAGCTTCTCGCCGACTTTTCTCGTTGAGAGCTTAGACCCGTCAGACAGGGCTGTGACACTCGAGACCCTCGCCCTCTTTGCCACAGGAATCTCGACAACGGCTCCAGGGCTCTTGAAAAGATGGATGTAGAACACCTTCTTGTTATCGATTGGGGCGGTGCTCACACCCCAATCCTGCTCCGCTATAGGACCAGGACCGCAACCTTTGATGGACTCGCCGTTGACCCTCATCCATTGACCCATTCCCTTGAGGCGCTCCAGGGCTGTCGCGGGAAGTTCTCCATTAGCTTGGGGGCCTATATTCATCAGCATGTTGCAGTTCATCGAGACACATTGAGCCAGAAGCCTTACGAGGGTGCCGACAGACTTATAATCCTGGTCCGCGACTGAATATCCCCAGGAATGGTTCATGGTCTGGCACATTTCGACCGGGATGATGGTGCTGACTTCCTGACCCTCGGAGAACCCGGAGGTGTTTCTTCCAGGGAGATCCCTCTCGAAAGTCTGGTAGTCCTCTCCCTCGATCGGGGCGATGTGGTGGTTGTTGCAGATCAGGCAATCGGGGTTGATGGAATGGATATAATCATAGAACTCGGGCATCCTCCATTCAAAAGGAACGGCGTCCTTCTTGTGATCCCAGTAACCGTCAAACCAAAGAGCTCTGGTGTGGTACTGGGTCATCAGTTCCTTGACTTGCGCTTTCATGAAAGCGAAATAGCTGTCATAATTCTGGGAGTCACCTTTCCTGCCTGTGAACTTGCCGGAATCGCCGATAGGGTAATCCTCTCTAATCCAGTCAAGTAAAGAATAATAGAACTGGAGCTTGAGTCCTTCCTTCAGGCAGGCCTCATCCAGAGCCTTTATAACGTCCTTTCCATAGGGCGTGGCCTTGACGATGTTGTAGTCCGAGGCCTTGGTGTCGAACATCGAGAACCCGTCGTGGTGGCGGGAAGTGATTGTGACATAGCCTGCTCCGGCATCCTTGAAAGCCTTCGCCCATGCATCGGCATCGTACTTGGCGGGATAGAAACCGCTGGCGGCCTTGGCATATTCATCCTTGTTCAATTTGCCAGTGTTAAGGTACCACTCTCCCTGGGCGTAGGAAGCGTAGATCCCCCAGTGGAGGAATATTCCGAAGCGCTCGTTCACAAAATCCTTCCTCGCTTGAAGGTTACCTTCAGACGGAGTGTAGTTCTGTGCGGTGGCGACTGAGGCTATCAGTAAGGCCACTGCGGCTATGACTGTTCTCAATGTCTTCATCATGTCAAGGTTTTTGGGGTCTAACTGAACAAAAATAACTATTTTCGTGGAACTTTGACAGAGTCCATGGAGAAAGTGTACGAAGATCCCGTTATCGGAGCGGTGGTTTTGAGGAAAACCAGCCGCTCCAGGAGGATTTCACTGAGGGTAAGCCCTCGTGGGGGCGTGACCGTCTCTATGCCTTGGATAGTACCGTTCAGGGTTGGCTTGGAGTTCTTCCTCTCCAGAAGGGAATGGGTTCTTGAGACAATTGAGCGTCAGAATAAAAGGTTTGTTGATGAGCCTATCCTCACGCCAGAGGAGATTGAGTCTTTGCGCAAGGAGGCGAAAAAGGTGCTGCCTGCGAGGTTGTCCGAGCTTGCCCGGAAATATTCTTTTGAGTATAACCAAGTCAGGATCAAGCATAACGTCTCCAACTGGGGGAGTTGCTCACGGAAAGGCA
>JAFROA010000197.1 GCA_017429885.1 Bacteroidales bacterium
TCCTGGCAGTGAGCGGCAGCCTTGGCCTTGTCAAGCTGGTTGGTGAGGATGTAAGCGAGGACAGTGTTGTGGCAGCAGCCCTTGGCATCCTTAAGATCCTCGACAGCCTTGTCGTAGTTGCCGGAGAGGATGTCGATGACACCCTGGTTGGCCTTAGCGACATCGTTGCCAGCCTTCTTGAAGCAGCTGGCGGCCTTGGCGAGATCACCATTGCGGAGAGCGAGGACACCCATAGCGTTGTCAAGCTCAGCGTCCTTGGTCTCGACGGCGGCGAAAGCCTTCTCAGCATTCTTGAGGTCACCGGCGTTCAGATAAGCGGTACCGAGGTTGAACCTGGCGGCGTCGCTGTCGAACTTGCTGATAGCCTTGTTGTAAAGTTTCACCTTGCTGTCAAGATCCTTCACGAGAGTGGCGGCCTTAAGGAGAGCGGGCTCGTCGAGAACCTCACTGTTGTTGTTGATCATCTCAAGAAGCTCGTCAGGAGTGTAGTTCTTGAACTCAACGTTGGCGATGAAGCGAGCGCGGCGGAGCTCAGGGAGAATGTCATTCTTAAGCTCAGAGTAGATAGAAGACATGTTCTTGATCTCGCTCTCACGAACGGCAGGATCGCTGTACATGGAGAGAACGCGGAGGATGAGATCCTTGTCGCGGATGTCAGAGTTCTGGACAAGCTCCTGGAAGCCTTCCCAGTCCTGACCGATGCTCCTGACCTCAGGGTCGGTGACAGTCTTGCCCTTGACGACCTTATCCCAAGCCTTGTCAGCGGTCTTGGAACGGTTGTCGGAGAGCTTGCGGTTGAGCTTCTCACCACCATCCGGGGAGGCGTAAGCGACGACCTCAGTTCCGACGAGGGTCTTGCGCTCGTTAGCGGCGATCTCGTCGAGAGCGTTCTGGAAGTTCTTGATGGACTCGCCCTTGAGCTGCTTGCTCTGGACATCGGCGGAGTTGATCCTATAGAGGATCTGGCCCTCAGCGGTCTGCTTGAGGATAGCCTCGTAACCGTCAGCCTTGAGAGGGACAAGACCACCGGCCTTCACGAGCTGATAGGTGGTGTTGACACCATCAGCAACCTTCTTGGTAGGAAGAGCGATGGACTTTTTCTTGTACTTCGCGACACCGCGGAGCTCGAGATGAGACTTCTCCATTCCCTCGACAAACGGGAAATGAAGCTTCTCGGTCACTGTTGAACCATCCTTGGGAACAACTTTGTAGTTGTCCTTGACTTTCTCGCCCTGATACATGAGGGGAGCCATTTTGGACTCGCCACCCTCATACACGATGACGGGAGTGACCTCGAGGATGGCCTTCGGATGGAAGTAGTTGGCCGGATAGGTCACAGAGACGGTGGGATCAACGTTGCCAGCGACAGCCTCAAGAACGGCGTGGTTGCAGGTAACAATAACATTGTCAGCAAGTTCAGCCATCTTCTTGGCCGAAGAGCAAGCGACGGCGGACAGCACGATAGCAGCCGCTGCAAGAATCTTAATTGCTTTCTTCATTGCTAAAATTTAATTTATAATTGGACAATTGCTCAATTTGCCTTTTACATCAGTAGGCAAATATAACTATTATTTTCGTAACTTTGCAATATGGACTCACAAGATTTACAAAGGCTGAAGAACAAGTACGACATCATCGGTAATGATGCCGCCCTGAATCGCGCGCTTGAGACAGCCATCACCATAGCTCCAACCGACCTCACCGTCCTTGTTACAGGAGAAAGCGGAGTCGGCAAGGAGAATATACCCAAGATAATTCACCAAAACAGCCGGAGGAAGACAGGTAAGTATTTCGCTGTCAACTGCGGGGCGATTCCGGAGGGAACTATTGACTCAGAGCTTTTCGGCCATGAGAAAGGCTCCTTCACAGGAGCCATCGAGACGAGGAAGGGATATTTCGAGGAGGCGGACGGTGGCACACTTTTCCTTGATGAGATAGGCGAGTTGCCTCTCCCCTCACAGGCAAAACTCCTCAGGGTCCTGCAAAGCGGGGAATTCATCAAGGTGGGTTCCTCCAAAGTCCAGAAGACCGATGTAAGGGTCATCGCGGCCACCAACAACGACCTTATCCACGCTGTCAGCAAAGGCAAATTCAGGGAAGACCTCTATTACAGGCTCAACGCGATACAAATAAGAATGCCCGCCCTGCGTGAACGCAAAGAGGACATCTATCTCTTCTTCAGGAAGTTCTCCTCTGACTTCTCTGAGAAATACGGAATGGGCAAAGTGTCCCTCACTAACGAGGCGATAGACTTGCTGATCAACTATCGCTGGCCCGGAAATATTCGCCAACTGAAGAATGTAGCCGAGACAGTGACGGCTCTCGAGTCCGAGAAACTCACCCCCACATCAGGGAGATGTGTGGTGGACGCCGCCACATTGGCCGGTTATATGCCTAAAGAGGACGTGAACCTTCTGCCTGCCATCCAGGATGGCGGCCGAGGTGAGACGATGTCCGACTCCGACAGGCAGATGTTCATCAAGGCCATCCTGGACCTCAAACGTGAAGTGGATGACCTTAAGGCTCGTGTGAACGGAGCCGCCCACGAGGATCCTGTAGTCCTTAATCCCCACGTGATGGCGGAGGAGGCGGAGTGGCAAGGGCAAGGCGCCCCTGTATCAAGCGAGGAGATAGGCAAGGTGGTGGACATCAATGTCCAAGACAATCAGTCCGATGATCTTTCCATAAAGAAGTCCAATCTCGAGAACATAGTCAAAGCCCTCGAGAAGCATCATGGCAACAGGAAACTGGCAGCCCGTGAGGTTGGCCTGTCCGAAAGGACCCTCTACAGAAAGATCAAAGAATATCATTTGGAATAAAGAATATGAGAAGAATCGCCATATCAGCCTTGATCGCGGTCTCCTTCCTTCTGGGAGGCTGCTCGATAGTCAAGTACTCCTTCTCCGGCACCTCTATCCAGCCGGATGTCAAGACGGTGACTATCAACTATTTCGAATACAAGGCACTTAAAGTCAACCCTACTTTGAGCAACGACCTGACCGAGGCGATGAAGGAAAAGTTCCGCAAGCTGACAAAGCTCGAGCAGGTGGACATGGACGGAGACCTTGAGCTCTCCGGGACTGTGACAGGCTATGAGGTGAGGGCTGCCGCCGTCACCGCCAACGAAGTCGCGGCCATGAACCGTCTCACTGTGAACGTCAGCCTCAAATTCACCAACCGGAAGTATCCGGAGGAGGATTTCGAGAAGAGTTTCTCGGCATATTCAGACTATGACTCCACCAACTCGCTGGATGCGGTGGAAGCGTCCCTCTGCGAGGAGATAGTGGAAAAATTGGCCGAGGACATGTTCAACGCCAGTGTGGCTCAATGGTAAGGTCATGGAAGCTGTCGGAAACCTCAAGTCTTTGACTACGGACGAATTGACCAGCGTGATCAAGAACTGGCCATGGTTCGGCGCCGCCAGAAGGGAGCTCTGCGAGAGGATGTCCAAAATGGGAGGAAGCGAGTGGGGCAAGGAGCAATATGCCGACGCCGCCATGTACATCGCTTCTCGCACCATAGTCTCCGACATTGTCCGTTCCAGTCGCAAAGAGGATTATTCCGACAAGGATGTCCAGACCCTCCTGAAGCGTTTCATCGCCCCTGAACCGAGGCCTGTTTCCGAAGCATTGTCCGGCGTGCAGTCCGGGGACAGCGAAGTCCATCCTCGCTCCGCCGCGGCCGTGCCGAAACCGTATCGCAGGACCGTCAAGGTCGCTGGAGCTGACTTTTTCTCCCAAGATGAGTACAAGGATGTCACCCTTGAGGAAGACAACTACTTCGCCAGATTCAAGGTCACTAAAAACGACGAGAGTGACGGAAGGAAATGGGAGGATCCGGAACTCGGATTCTGCACCGAGACTCTCGCCTGGATTTACGCCGACCAAGGCTACTATGCTGAGGCAAAGAAGATTTATTCCCGCCTAATGTTGCGATATCCGGAAAAAATCGCTTACTTTGCAACCCTTATCGAAAAATTGGACGAAGAAATTAAAAAATAACTAATATGAATACCTTATTCACAATCCTCACAATCCTGATTGTCATCGCCGCGGTTCTGCTTATCGCCGTCGTCCTCCTTCAGAGTGGAAAGGGCGAGGGTATGGCCAGCAACTTCACGTCAGCCAATCAGACACTTGGAGTCAGGCAGACCGCCGACATCCTTGAGAAGGTTTCCTGGGGTCTCGTGACCTTCATCCTCGTGGTCTCAATCGTCACTTCCTTCACCGTCCGCAACCATGTCTCTGGTGTGGATGTGAACGACATCATTGAGAACGTCGAGGAGCAGCCCGCTTTCCCTTCAGCTCCCGTCCAGCAGGACGCTCCCGCCGCTGAGGCTCCCGCTGCTGAGGTTCCCGTGAACTAACTGACAATCTGTCAGTCTAACTCTGTTGGAACATATTTTGACCTCTAAATGTCTGGCCACATGGCCGGACATTTTGATTATCTGGGAAGGTGGTCCCCTTCCGGAACCACTGCCACCCTCGGCAAGTTAAGAGGGGGGACCGGAGCGAAGCGAGCGGTGGGGCCGCGAAGCGGCGGTTACGAAGGGGACCACCTTCCCAGATAGAAACAAGGAGGTACAAAGATGGACAACAGAAACAATAACAACAATTTGCAGTTCCTTCCGAAGTTCGCCATCAACCTTAATGAGCAAGCTTCCCAAGGCAAACTCGACCCTGTCATCGGCAGGGATGACGAGATAAGAAGGGTTCTCCAGATCCTTAGCAGGAGAACCAAGAACAACCCGATCCTGGTCGGTGAGCCCGGAGTCGGAAAAACCGCCATTTCCGAAGGCATCGCCCAAAAGATTATCGACGGCGACGTCCCGGAGAACCTTAAAAGCAAGAAGGTCTACTCCCTCGACATGGGAGCCCTGATCGCGGGAGCCAAATACCAAGGAGAGTTCGAGGAAAGGCTTAAAGGTGTTGTCAAAGAAGTGGTTGACAGCGCCGGAGAGATTATCCTGTTCATAGACGAGATCCACACCCTCGTCGGCGCCGGAAGGACATCCGGAGCCATGGACGCCTCTAATATTCTTAAACCTGCCCTCGCGAGGGGTGAGCTCAGGACCATAGGATCCACCACTCTGGACGAGTACCAGAAATATTTCGAGACCGACAAGGCCTTGGAAAGGCGTTTCCAGATGGTCATGGTCGACGAGCCCTCAACGGCCGAGTCGATAGCGATATTGAGGGGGCTTAAGGAGAAATACGAGAACCACCACAGGGTCAAGATTGAGGATGACGCCTTGATAGCCGCTGTCAACCTGTCTCATAGGTATATAACCAACCGCTTCCTTCCGGACAAGGCTATCGACCTAGTTGACGAGGCCGCGTCCAAGCTGAGGCTTGAGATGAACTCCGTCCCGGAGCCTCTGGCTGAGCTCAACAGCGACATCCGTCAACTTGAGATTGAGAAAGAGGCTGTCAAGAGGGAGGGAACCTCCTTGAAATCAGAGAGAATCGAGAAGGACCTCACCGACAAACTCGCAGAGAGGGACGCCCTCATGAAACGCTGGAATGACGAGAAAGACATACTCTCCGGCCTTCAGGAAGCCCGTCAGAAGATGGAGGACTATAAGATCGAGGCCGCATCTGCCGAAAGGGCCGGTGATTATGGCAAGGTGGCTGAGCTGCGCTACGGAAAGATGGCGGAGATACAGAAAACCATCGACGAGCTTTCCGCCAAGCAAAGCGCCATCGAGGATCCTATAGTGACAGAGGCTGTAACTCCCCAGGATATTGCCGAGGTCGTGGCCAAATGGACCGGAATACCTGTCCAGAAGATGCTTGAGAGCGAGAAGGAGAAACTCCTCCGCATTGAGACCGAGCTCCACAAGAGGGTGGTCGGGCAGGATCAAGCGATCCAGGCCGTAGCGGACGCTGTAAGGCGCTCAAGGGCAGGTCTTTCCAACGAGAAAAGGCCTATCGGTTCCTTCCTGTTCATGGGTACCACAGGTGTCGGAAAAACCGAGTTGGCGAAGGCGTTGGCAGAGTTCCTCTTCAACGACGAGAATATGATCACCCGTATTGACATGAGCGAATATCAGGAAAGGCACACCGTGAGCCGTCTCGTGGGTGCGCCTCCGGGATACGTTGGTTACGACGAGGGTGGTCAGCTTACCGAGGCCGTCCGCAGGAAGCCATATTCGGTGATTCTGCTGGACGAGATCGAGAAGGCCCATCCGGATGTGTTCAACGTGCTTCTGCAGGTGCTTGACGACGGTCGTCTGACCGACAACAAGGGACGCACGGTCGATTTCAAGAATACCATCTTGATAATGACCTCAAATGCCGGTTCTGACATAATCGCCTCCTACATGGAGTAGTTGCCTCAGATCGGGCTTCCAGGCTCCGACCCCACCGGGGAAATGAAGTCTATAGCCAAGAGGCGTGAGATGCTTGAGGAGTGCAAGGATAAGGTGATGGACGTGCTTAAGATGACGGTCCGCCCCGAGTTCCTAAACAGGATTGATGAGATAATCATGTTCGACCCTCTGACTCGTAATGACATCAGGGATATTCTCCACATCCAGATGCGCCAGCTCCAGGATAAATTGGCTGAGGAGGGTGTGACGATTGATTTCACCAAAGCATTTGAGGACTGGATGGTCGAGGGAGGTTATGACCCGGCTTATGGCGCCAGGCCCATTAAGAGGTTGATGCAAAGGGAACTTGTCAATCAACTCGCCAAGGAAATCCTGGCCGGAAGGGTCCATAAGGACTCAGCCATCGAGGTCGATTCCGTCGGCGGCAGCATCGTCGTCCGCAACAAATCCTGACACGGCATATCTGACACTCCACGTCAGGACACTGGCCTAAGGCCGTACTCAGCCGCAGCGAAGCGAGAATGGACGCGGCCGTGGCCAGGTGTCCTGACGTGGACAAGCCTAAAGCCGGAGGGAGGAAGCGAGGTCGGGGGTGATGTAGTTGAAGGAGGATTGGCAGCAAGAGGCCGAGAAACACTGGGCACTGGCCACGAGGGCGTCCCAGCGGTCTGCAGGAAGCCCTGAAAGAAGGTCCGCCTTGGTGATTCCATTCTTAATAAGGCCGTAGATGAACCCGGCATTGAAACTGTCCCCAGCGCCAATGGTGCTGACAGTTTCGACCGGGGCTACGGGATACTCCAACGAAAGCCCGTGAATATCTCTAACCTTCAAGGGCTTAGACCCGAAAGTGCAGATAAAGTTGCCGCAGCGGGAGGATATTTTCTCATTGAAAACCTCGTCAGCGTCGTCAAGACCGAAAAGAGTAATGAAATCCTCGTGGCTTCCGCGGACGATATCGGCGAACTCGAAGTTTTCCCAAAGGGCGTTTCCGATATTCCCCAAGTCCTTAACATGAGATGGACGGAAATTGACATCGTAATACAGGATGGCGCCGGAAGCCTTGGCATACTCCAGGAAACGCTTCACCGCCTCCCGGCATGCCGGATTCAACGCATAAAAGGAACCGAACAGGACCACATCATCCGGGAATATCTCTGGATACTTGAAATCCTGACGCTCAGGGACCTGCTCCCTATAGAACGTGTATGAGGCGTCATTTTTCCCATCCAGGAAAGCCAAAGACAGGGGCGTCTTTGCCGGAAGTATATTCACGAAGCCCGGGTCAACCCCGTTGTCTGTCATGAACTCTCTGATTATGGAGCCCACCTTGTCGTCACCCACCTCGGACAGGAAGTCCGCCGGGATTCCGCATCTACCAATGGAAATCATTGAGTTAAAGGTAGATCCTCCAGGCACAGCAGCAGTCGGCTGGCCTCCCTTGAAGACTATGTCATAGACAGTCTCCCCTATTCCGATCACTTTGCGCATGGGTTCATTAATAGAACTCGAACTCTTTGACGATTCGTTTAAGGCCGAGAGCCCTGTCAAGGTACCACAATATCAGATGCATGTCGGTGCTCACGCTCGCGCTACGGCCTTCTTGATAAGTCAAGATACCAGTCTTAGTCTCAGTGGTTCCACCTGAGACCACTCCAATAAGATGGCCCTCGGCATCGAGGATTGGGGATCCTTGGCAGCCGTCCACAAAATCATTGCTGGAGATGAAATCCATCATCATCCTGTGTCTTTTTCCTCCGACCTTGAAACCCCAACGACTCCAGAAGTCTTTCTCTATCAGTTGCTTCAGACGAGGTGTTACACTCTTGTACGGATCAGCCTGATCCAAAGTACGGAGAAAATCGGAAGGTATGGTGTACCAACCGGTCTGGGGATCCTCAGCCCCCTGGAGAGGGCCGATAGTCCCATAAGTGAGCCTCATTGTGGAATTGGCGTCCGGATAGATGGGGGTCCCTTTCCGAAGACCCTCACGGTAGAGCGTCCTCATATACTCTTCAGACAATGAACGAGCCTTGTCCAGGCCTTCTTTATGACCACTTCTGCCATCATACAGGCTTATAGGAGTGTCACTAAGGAACCTGTAAAGCAAATCGTCCTTGATCTCGGACATATCTTCCATACCCATAATCTTCGAAGGGGAATTCAGAAGACTTCCCTTCCAGAGATATTCCGCGGCGGCATCGAAATCGTAGCCGAAGCGGTCCTGAATCCACCTTTGGTACGGACCGAAATAGAGGTCGTCCATATTGGTGTAATACTCTGAGAGCGCATATTCCAAGAGTTCTTTCTCAACCCCGGGATCAGTCTCGGAACTGCCTGCAAGCAGAATCTCTTTCATCCTGTCAAGGCTACCGGCGGAAGCGGCGCGACGAAGATAAGATGCGGCGAAAGTGCCGTTCTGAATGGTCTCTGTCCTGAGCAGCTTGTCGTATTCCACACGAGTGGTACTCTCAAAAGCATCCCTCAGACCTGACATTAATCCATCCGGCATCCATCCCTCGCCGTTTTCCTTGATACCGACTAGGCCGGAGGCCTTGTAATAAGCCGCCAATCTTTTGCCTTCATTGAGCGACTCCTCCAACTCGGATGCCCTTTCTGAATATTTGCTCCGAACAGACGGATTCCCATCCATCCCGAGTCTCATGATCTCGAGTCGGGCTCCACGGATGGAATTGGTCAGCGGAAGGGAGACTCCTTCCCTGAAACGGGCATCTACCGAAGAGACATAGCGTTCCGTCAATCTCGGGTATCCTATCGTCATCATGAAAGCGCCACTAGTATAGCCGTCAAGGCACACATCCAGGCACTTGGCCCCCGAGACTGGGCGGCCGTGATCATAAATCCGGAACAAGGCGAAATCGCACCTCGGGGTAGGCCAGGACCATTTTCCATCGGCATCTCCCGCGCGGGACATAGACAAAGGCGGCATGACGACCAACCGCACATCGTCATAGACTTTGTAAGCGGAGATATAATACTTCTCCCCCGCCCACTCAGAAGACAAGCGGCAAGTCACCGTGGTCGACTCCTCGTATGCTTTCTCGATTTTAGAGACGACCTCCGCATATTCCATCCCCCGATTCAGCAATGTCTTGACATCCTCGGTCACGTCGAACACTCTCTTCAGGGAATAGACTTTCTCTCCCTCGAGGGGAATCTCACGATCGTCCGACACGGCGTGGAAACCTTCCTTGAGCAGCTGCTGTCCAACTTCCCCGAGCCTGTCCATATAATCGATGGCGGGATCGGCGGATGTCAGCACCAGTCCCCAGTTGGAGACAAAGCATCCCGTGTACTTGAACCCGAAGGTCAACACGGCATCAGCAAGTCCTGAGCCTGGGGAGTCCACATTGTAGATTTCCTTGGGGCGGAGTTTGATTCCCCGTTCCCTCATATCTTTCTCCAGGGTGTGATTGATGTCCTGGATAGGCCAAAAACCTTTATCTGCCGAAGCCGCCGAGCTGATGAGAATGGCGGCAGCGGTGAGAATATTCCTTAAACCTCTCATTATCTCACACGGATGACGTCGCCGTGATCTTTGATGACGGCCTCTTTCCACTTGTCGGTGTAGCCAGGATTCGTGATCCCCGCCGGAGTGCCGACATTGTATTTCGAGTGCTTGAAGCTCCCATCCTCATTCTGGGCCTTGACGTTGCCGTCAATGAACTTCACAGTGATCATCTCCTCGAGAGCCACCCAATCCTCAAACTGCTTCTGGGCAGTCCCGACAGAGTATTCTGTCAGCATCTTCTTCACAGGGGCGAACCAATCCTTGGCCTCTGGATCTTTCTTTCCGATCTTGGCAAGTATGGCATTGTAGGCGGCAAGCGCCTTGGCGTCCATCTCGGGAACCTTCGTGCCCAGCTGTTCGTTCTCGAACTTGTCGATAGCCGCACGGACCGTGGGAGCCATGATATTGTAGGCCTTGTAGCAATCATTCGCCACACGGTTGTTGATCCAGAAAGAAGCCGTGTTTGAATATTCAAGCATATTGCCGTTACCCACCCTGAAGCACTCCGGCACATCGTTGGTGTTGGAATAGATAGGGGTGACGTAGGATGTCGCGGCATCGTCAGTTCCAAACCAGATGATTCCTCCAATCACGTCAGGTAGGTCATGCCTGGCCTGAGCCACGAACCAGAAACCAGTCTGCTGGGTGGCAATCGCCCTCTCGTTGGTATAGCTCCATCCATCCTTTGAGAAACCCATGGGTCTCCACCTGTAAGGAAGAGCGTTACCGCCGGCTCCGATGTCGGTGGTCATATCCAACGGGGTTCCCTCAAAATGGTCCCTCATCGCGTCAGCGACATCCTTGACAGTGATTTTCTTGGAAGGCTTGACGAAGAGAGGCATCCTCTTGGAAAGATCCTTTCCGGTGATATAGTCATAATACGCGGAGGCAGGCTCAGTGACCATCTTGCCGTCTTTCTCATAAATGAACTCACCTCCGGTCAGGATATTGAAAGCGCTCCAAGCGCGGGCGTCACACCCTCTTGCTCCACCGAAATCGACCGGGCCGAAAGCGGCGGTGAAATCGAAATCCTTGTCCTCGCCGCTGAACCAACCTTTCTCCCTGGCGAACTCGATCATTCCAGGAGCGAAAACGCAATTCTCGGGATCATTCTGCGGGAAAGTCTGGATACGGGCTTGGTTGGCGTGCGAGCAGATGTAACCGTCCGGAATCCTGATGGCGACATAGTTAATACCCTTATTGTCAGGACCTTTTCCCACCAAATCCATGACCCAAGCCTCATCCTTGTCGGCGATGGAGAAAGACTCACCGGAAGAAGCGTATCCATATTCATTGGCCAAGTCGATAATTATCTGGATGGCCTCCCTGGCTGTCTTCGCCCTTTGGAGAGTGATGTAGATCAAAGAGCCATAATCCATGATTCCGGCAGGATCGTGCAGCTCCCTACGGCCTCCCCAAGTGGTCTCGCCTATGATCAGCTGATACTCGTTCATGTTACCGACCGTCTTGTAGGTCCTGGCGACCTGAGGGATGCTCCCTAACGGGCGGTAAGAGTCCCAGTCCACCACATCCAGCATTGAACCGGCCTTCCAAACAGCCGCGGGATGGAAATACAGCTCCCCGTAGAGCACATGGGAGTCGGCGGCATAGGAAACGATGTTAGAATTGTCGGCGCTGGCACCCCTTGTCACGATGATGTTGGTACAAGCTTTGCTCCTTACTCCTCCGGCCAGAAGGACAGAGGCGGCGAGAGCGGCGGCGAAGATTGCTTTCCTAGTCATTTTGTGATTATTCGATTATTGATTAATTTTGTCTGTTGATATTTACGAACTGTAAAGATATGAAAAAAATATTGTTCGCGGCTATCGCCCTTCTCTTTTCGATCGGAACCGCCCTCGCACAGGAGCAGATGAGCCCTGAGGAGAAGGAGAAAAAGTTGGATGAGTACATCCAGAAGCAGGTTGAGAGACTTGAGTCCAGCCTCAAACTTGAGGACTGGCAAACTTTCTATGCGGACTCGATTCTCAACCACGACTACCGTGCCCTCCAGGAGGAGCTGAACTCTCTCCAAGAGGCAAAGGTTTCCAATGCCGACCTCTACACCCAGGCAAGCGACAAATGGGCGGAGAAGATATACGAGGCCATGCACGGTATCCTCAACGAGGAACAGTGGGCCAAATACCTCAAGCAAGGCGCTGCAAGGGAAAAGAAAGCCCGGGACAAAAGGAAAACGAAGTAAATTTCTTTAAGAGATATATGAAAGAAGCGATTGAACAGTTGCTCGCGCAGGTCGCCGGATTGAAGGCCGCCAACGCCAAGGAAGTTGAGGAAGCCAGGGTAAGGCTTCTCGGGAAGAAGGGTGAGATCACAAGGTTGTTTGAGGAATTCAGGACTTGCAGCCCTGACCTTAAAAGGGAGTTTGGAAGAAAATTGAACGAGCTCAAGCAAGCCGCCACCGCGAAGATTGAGGAACTCAAGGATTTGACAGCTTCATCAGCGGCTTCTGAAGGCCCAAAAGAGGATCTAAGCATGCCCGGCACCCCATTCGCACTCGGATCAAGGCATCCCGTCTCGATTGTCCGTCAGGAGATTGTGGACATATTCCGTAAATTCGGTTATGACGTGGCCGAAGGGCCGGAGATCGAGGATGACTACCATGTGTTTGAGGCTCTCAATTTCCCTCCGAACCACCCTGCGAGGGACATGCAGGACACTTTCTTCGTGTCCGCGGGCCATCTCAACCCGCTTCTTCTGAGGACCCACACCTCTTCTGTCCAGGTTCGCGCGATGGAGACGATGAAGCTCCCTATCAGGGTAATATGCCCCGGAAGGGTTTTCCGCAATGAGGCGATCTCAGCCCGCGCCCACTGTATATTCCATCAAGTCGAGGGTTTGTATATCGACGAGAACGTGACCTTCGCCGACCTCAAGCAGGCCATCCTGCTTTTCGCACGTGAGATGTTCGGTCCCGACACGGCTATCCGTATGAGGCCTTCATATTTCCCGTTCACCGAGCCCTCCAGCGAGGTCGATGTCAGTTGCAATATCTGCCATGGAAAGGGTTGCAACATATGCAAGGGTACCGGCTGGCTCGAGATCCTGGGCTGCGGAATGGTCGACCCGAATGTCCTTGAGGCCTCCGGGATAGACAGCAAGAAATACAGCGGATTCGCTTTCGGCATGGGCCTCGAGCGAATCGCGATGTTGAAATGGCAGGTCAACGACCTCCGTCATTATTTCGAGAACGACATCCGTTTCCTGTCTCAATTCAAGACATCCATAGAGGTCTGATAGGCTCTCTGCCTAAAGATTCCAATTATCCGTGCGGAAAGGCGCGGCGGGAATGCCATAGTTGTTAAACATGGTACCGACTCCCCAATTCCTGAAACAGTAGCGTACTGCCACAGGTTCCGGCACGTCCGGGCTGCTGACTATGACCACGTTGTTCCAGTTCTTAACATGGGCTGACGCGGGATGGAAGACTTTGTCTTCTCCGGCAATCTCAAAGCCCTCCAGATTGACCCCTGCCGGAGACAAGCCCCTGCGATCCACCTTCATGGTGATCACAGCCTCACCATTCTCAAACACGGCGCTCTCAAAAGTGGGAGCGTCCGGATCTATTCCTGTGAAACCATAGTCCTTGACAAGGGCCTGATAGGCCAGACGGTTTCCGACATCCTGCTTCTTGCAAGGGTGAATGGTACCGTATTCTCCAATATCCACCGTGGCAGCCATCCCGCTATGGGGAATGACATCCAAAGACTTGAGCTGGGCCTCGCAGAAATAGCCCGAGGTCCAATCGTCAGGATTGCCGTAAGGATAGGGGGCGATCTGGGTAAAATAGAAGGGGGCATCAGGATTCTGGAATATATCCCTCATCATTGCCACATATTCCTTCTGCAGACGGATATATTGCTCAGCCCTGCCTCGGTTGGCCTCGCCCTGGTACCAGATCATGCCTTTGAAAGTGAAAGGAACCAAGGGTGCGACTTGACCGTTGAAAAGTGTGCAAGGAGTCTGGAACTGATTGTTAATCAGCTTGTCACCATCAAGGAACGCAAGGTCGAACTCCTTTCCGAACTTGCTCTCCATAGTCTCCCTGTTGATCCACGTCTCAATCGTGGAACCGCCCCAGCATGAGATAAGGATTCCTACCGGAATGTCTAACATCTCCTGGAGCTTCTTCGCAAAGAAATATGCCGTGGCACTGGTGTTCGAGACCGCCTCAGGAACATTCTCACTCCATGATCCCTCACATTCCTGTAGGGGCTTCAACGAGGCCTTTCGCATGATGGTGCACATGCGGATAGGGGTTTTGGCCCTGGCTCCGAGAATGACATCAGCGGCACCTGCTGCAGGTTGTCCTGAATATCCTCCCACAGGCATCTCCATGTTGGACTGGCCGGAACAGAACCAAACCTCCCCAATAAGGACATTCTGAAGCTCACATCTTTCGGATTTGTCTCCGTCTGAGATGAATATCTTGTAAGGTCCTCCGGCCTCAGGGGTTGTGATCCTGGTCATCCATTTACCATTAGCGTCGGGAGTGGCGGTGAATTTGACTCCGGTCCAAGTGGTTGTGATCGTGACTTTACCACCGGTGTCAGTCCAACCCCAAATCGCGGCCTCCGTGTTGCGTTGAAGTACCATATTATCGCTGAAGAACGAAGGCAGAGTCACTTTGGCCTCGAGCTGCAAGGTCCCGATCAAGGCCAGGACCAGCGGAAGAAAGAATTTTCTCATAATCATTATGGATTGGTTATTACTAGATACAAATATACGCAATGATTCTGAAATAATTATATTCGCGTAAAGAACAAATAATTAGGTGTTTATGAAAAAGACCAAGCTCATTGCCCTATTTCTGGCGTCATTGATGACCTTCTCCGCCGGGGCGCAGGTATTCGATGGAGATCCCACCCCTAAAGCCCCACGGAAGAAGACGGCCCTTTTCAACGGCAAAAACTATAAAGGTTGGGACATACAAATAAACCCCAGGGGCCTTGAAGGCTCTCCAGATGAGGTCTTTGGCGTGAAAGATGGAGCCATGAGCATAAATGGCAAGGCCTTGGGCGGTTGCACGACTAAAAAGGCTTATAAAGACTATCATCTTACCTTAGAGTTCCGTTTTGTAGGTGACGCCTATGCGAGCCGGATAGGGAAAACAGCTGACGGAGGGTTGCTTTTCCATTGCGTCGGACCCGAGGGAAGCGGAACAAAGGACACCTGGCATCTCTCTTTCGAATACAATATCATCCAGGGAAGGAGCGGGGACTTGATAATAGTGGATTCGAATCCGGAGTACAAGGGACACCTTTCGGCAAAGGCGTATGTGGATGATCTTGGCCGGTGGGATCCGGACGGTAAATTGAAGGAGCTCAAAACAGGTCGTGTCAACAGCAAGACTTATGACCCCTCATGGAAGGACGTCTCAGACCAGCCCTCTGTCTGGCCTGAGAAGGAGTATGGTGAATGGAACACCGTTGAGCTGATCTGCGACGGCGACACCGCGGAGTATGTCCTCAACGGTGTCACAGTTCTGAAGCTGTTCGATCTCAAACCCAGCGGTGGACGCATCCAGCTCCAAAGTGAATTCCACGCTATCGAATACAGGAATATCTTTATCGAGCCGATAAGAAAAAATTAAAAAAATCTTGCTCGTTAAGAAAATTGTCGTATCTTTGCAGTCCCGATTCACCAAAACGGGAGTACGAAACTACAAAATACTGCGGAAATAGCTCAGTTGGTAGAGCACGACCTTGCCAAGGTCGGGGTCGCGAGTTCGAGTCTCGTTTTCCGCTCAAAGGCCTTCTGGAGCGATCTAGAGGGCCTTTTTTTTGTAGTTTTTTACTTTGTTTTAACGTTAAATTGTCATTATTTGTGTCAATTTTGCGATCAATAATTGACTCGTCACAACCATAGTCGCGGATTTGAATTAATAACACCACCACCGTGCGGCGACCCGTGTTACGGAAATAGTTTATATTCAAGAAATTACAACATCAGATGGTGGCCAAATCGACACCATCTGATTGCATAATTCATTATAAATCAAACCATTATACACCACAGCCGCTAACCGAAACGAGCGATAAGCTTCGAGAGCACCTGAACTGTTGCTTTGATGAGCGCCGTCAGACGCCTTGGACTCGTCTCATTTGTCGCGGGGCACAAGCCAAGATAAATGTTAAAATAGTCGCTTTGTCCTGATGACATGCCCCTCTTGCGCGGCGGCGAACGTGGCTATAGCCGCCACAATGGCAATAGGATTCACAGACCAGAACACGGACGGGGCCGCAAGAAAAAGAAGTATACCGGTCAGTTTATTAGCCCATGTGTGAGGAAAACAGAATCGTTTGAGGACGACTAGGACTGACACCTGGTTCAAAATCTTGATGAAGACAATCACCCCGGCCCAGATCCACAGCCAAACAGGAATCTCAAACACTTGCGACAGACGGGCAGCGCAGCATACCACGAATATGATGTCGGCCACACTATCCAAAATGGCTCCAGTCTTGCTTTCCGCATGGAGTTTTCTTGCCAGCCATCCGTCTAATATATCGCTGAACCCGCATAGTGCATAGAGTGTCCAGAATGGCCATCCCTTCACATTGCAAAACAGCAGGCTGGTGGAGCCTGCGATCCTTAGTGTTGATATGAGATTCGGCAAATGCTTCATATCACTTCACCGTAGAAACTCAACGGTCTTCGATAAAACCAGATTTATCACAAACTACACATATGGGCCGTTTTTCGGAAGTCGTTTATCTATAGTGTTTTAAGTAATAATGGGTGGTTTATTTTCCCATGCATATTAAGCCAATCGCTTTACAATTAACCACTTATGAAATACACTAATTGACAGAATATCCAGTGGATTTAAGCAACTCTATGGCATGTTCAAAGCATTCAGATTTTGTCAGGATGTAATCCGTGTTGAATGTGGAGATGGCGAAAATACCGACTTTCCCGTCGGCAAGCACTTTTGAGATATCCGCAAGAATACCAATAAGCGAGAAATCCAATGTGCCTTCTATGCGGAAAGCACGCCATCCATCATCACGTTCCACTGTATTGCCAGGCACTAACCTGGTAGGGCATACTAACGAATTCTCCTCATCGGTTGAGCCTATGAACACAAAAGGAGATGACAAGTTGATTTCCCCATAATCCTTAACCTTGCAGATGCTGAATATTTCATCAATAATCTTAAGTGTCATATTGCTGAATAACCCATTTTATCTGACACAAAGATAGGAATTCTTCACAAAGCGCCTGTCACTTGAACAATAATCGCTAAAAGAAGAAAGTCCCCGTGTCGTGAACCCTGCATTGCCAACCTATTTGCATTTATTCTATAATCACATAGTTTTGTGTGTTTTCGACTGATAATCAAATAGGAGTTATGAAGCATTATCCTGATCGTGGCTCTGCTGTTTGGAATCGCTGAGGGTTCCCGCGCACAGAATTATATCACCGACTTGATGACGGTCGATAGCCAAAACCATAGCACATACACGGCGCAGGGCTGGACGGTCATCGGCAAGGATTTGAACGCCGGCGCCGGGGGCAAGTACATTTATCTCCTCTACAAGACGAACAGCAGCCAGGGCGGTTTGACATAATTAATTAATAATCAATTATTTCCATAAAATTCGCTATATGCTGCGGATTAAGGCAGAGTCAAGACCATCCCCATTTTTTATCGAAATAAACCACGCTTATTATTATAACCATTAAAGGTTTTTGCCTATTTTTGTAAAATCAAAGATATCAATGGTCTATATTAAAAGATTTGTCATAATGAAAAAGTATTTGGTTCTTGCCGCTATCTCTCTTGCGGTCGCAGTATCCTGTGCTGAATCTCCGGAATCGCCCTTCACTCGCAAAGTGGCGGATTATGCGGAGGTCACTTTTGACGCTCCAGATTTGAGCGGCATCACAGACCACGGGAAAGAGGTCCTCAGGCTTTACCGCTATGCCGCTGATATAGTCGATTCCATTTATTGGCGTCAATACTTCGGTGACAAACAGGCCCTGCTTGACGGAATGACCGACCCTCTGCAGAAGACTTTCGCCGAGATCAATTACGGCCCATGGGACCGCACCAATGGCAAATCGTTTGTGGAAGGCTATGATGATCGTCCGGCCGGAGCTGGTTTTTATCCTACGGATATGACGGTGGAGGAGTTTGAAGCCTGGGACAATCCTGACAAGAACAGCCCTTATACACTTATCCGTCGCGCCTCTGACGGCTCTTTGGAAGCAGTATGGTATCACGATGCCTACAAGCCCTACATTGAAAAGATAGAAAACTACCTTAAGGTGGCGGCTGACGTCACAATCAAGCCTAGCGTGAGGGACTATCTCCTGGCCAAAGCCGAAGCCCTGAAGACAGACAATTACTACGAGAGCTCCATAGCTTGGCTGGACATGGATGACAGCAAGATGGATCTTGTCATAGGTCCAAACGAGGTCACGGACGACCAACTATTGGGAATCAAGCGCTCCTACGAGGCTTACGTACTGCTGAAGAATGAGGCCCAAACCAAAGAACTGATGCAATATGTGTCACGTATCCACGAGTTGCAGGAAGACCTTCCCGGCGATCCTGAATATAAAACCTTCCAGCCCGGAACCGGTTCAAACATCTTCTCATGCGACGCTCTTTACTATGCTGGTAAAGCTAACGCCGGCGTGAAGGTCATCGCTTTGAACCTGCCTTTTGACGCGGATGTCCAGCGAGATCGCGGCACCCGTACAATATTGCTTCAGAACGTCATCAAGGCAAAGTATGATAAAATCATCGCCCCTACAGGTGAACGCCTCCTTGACGCCGAAACCGCGGAGCACCTTTCCTCCGACGCCTTCTTTTGGACCATCGTGTTCCGCGAGGTGGCCCACGAACTTGGTGTAAAAGAAACCGTCAATGGCAAGGGTAGTGTGGAGCAAGCTCTTGGAAGCGCCGCCGCGACATTTGAAGAGTTGAAGTCAAATGCCGCCAGCGCCCTCCTTGTCTGCAAACTCCAGAAACACTTCGACATCCATAACCATTATTTCTACAGGGATGATGTCCTTACGACCTTCTTCGCCTCCATCGTTCGTTCCGAGCGATTCGGAGAAGCCTCCGCACTTGGCCGTAGTAGTGTGGTTATCTACAACTATCTCAAAGAGGCCGGCGCTTTCAAGCATAAGCCTTCGGGACAATACGATTTGGACCTGAATAAAATGGAGAACGCTCTTTCCGATCTCACCGCCTTCGTCCTCAAGACACAGGCCACCGGTGACCATGAAGGTGCCATGGAATTCGAAAGCAAGTACTCAAAACGCGGAGAAGACTACGAGGAAGACCTGTGGAACCTTCGCTCGGTGGATATTCCGGCGGACATAAGGTTCAACTTCAAATAATAACCGGCGTTAAACCCTATTGCCTTTTTTCTGACATTAATTTCTCCAATTCGGAATCAGGTTTTTCTTGGATTTCTTTGTCCTGGAAAAACCTGGTTAGCATTGTGGCGTTAAGATAGCACAAATTCTTGAGAATTGACCGCTATTTGAATCTACAAACCACATTTTCCTTATCTTTGTGAAAGGCCATATTTTTTATTAACCACATGAACAAACGAATCTTAATAATCAGTCTTTTGGCATTGATCGCCCAGATCATGTCAGCGCAGGTGATCAAGATCGGCATTATCGGCCTTGACACTTCCCATTCCACGGCGTTCACACGCCTGATCAATACCAACGAGATCGGTAACGGCGAATTCAAGGTCGTCGCCGCTTATCCTTATGGCAGTAAGAACAGTGAATCGGCATATAGCCGTAGACCAAAGTACACGGAAGAAGTCAAGGGATATGGCGTGACGATTGCCCCCAGCATCGCGGAATTATTGAATATGGTCGATTGCGTGCTTCTGGAGACCAATGATGGCAATGTCCACTTGGAGCAGGCGGAGGAAGTGTTCCGATCCGGAAAGAAGGTATACATAGACAAACCCATAGGTGCCACTTTGGCACAGGCGATAGCGATCTATAAATTAGCGGAAAAGTACGGAGTGACCACCTTCTCTTCCTCCGCTGTCCGTTTCACCGCTTTGAATCAGGAGATACGGGATGGGAAATATGGAGAGATACTTGGAGCTGACACTTATTCCCCGCATCACCCCGAGCCATCTCATCCTGATTTCGGTTATTATGGCCTTCACGGCGTCGAGGAGCTTTACACGGTCATGGGCACAGGTTGCAAGGAAGTCAGCCGCGTCCACATCCCTTCAGGCGATGTGGTCTCAGGAATATGGGCCAATGGCAGAATCGGGACATTCCGCGCCAACATAGACCCGCCCGGAGGCTATGGCGGCAGGGTATTCACAAAAGATGGCGTGAAACTGACAGGAGGATACACCGGATATCAGCCTCTATTGGCCGAGATTCTCAAATTCTTCCAGACTGGTGCATGCCCGGTTGACAAGGAAGAGACATTGGAGATATTCACATTCATGGAGGCGTCGAATCTCAGTCTGCGGAAGGGAGGAAAGACTGTATCCATGGACAAGATCCGTGAAAAAGCTGAGAAAGAGGCTCGAAAACTATTACGGAAATGAAACGAAAGGAGTACATCCTCTCGCTGGTGATGCTGGCGAGCCTGTTCTTCATTTTCGGCCTTGTCTCATGGGTCAATTCAATACTTGTCCCCTATTTCAAGGTCGCCTGCGATCTCAAGACCGGTTTTCAAAGCTATCTGGTCACCTTCGCGTTCTACATAGCATACCTTGTCATGACGATTCCGGCCGCATTGCTGTTAAACCGCACCGGTTTGAAAAAAGGAGGCGTCATCGGGTTGCTCATCCTCGCCTTGGGAGCCATGCTTTTCTGGCCGGCCGCATTGACCAGGACATACGGCCTGTTCTTGCTTGCCCTATTCACGATGGGAACAGCGCTAGCTATTCTCCAGACGGTAGCTAACCCATTCGTCACCATCATCGGCCCTGAGGAAAGCGCCGCCAGACGCATCAGCGTTATGGGCGTATGTAACAAGTTCGCCGGAATCATCGCCCCTTTGGTTTTCGCCGCTTTGGTGATCCGCCCTCAAGACAAGGCCACAATGGACCTGATCGGCCAGGGCAGCCTGGCTGGGCAGGCAAAAGAAGCAGCGTTGGACGAACTTGTCAGAGGTGTGATCCCGCCCTACATAGTCCTGGCCATACTGCTGGTTGTTTTCGCCTTCGTATTCCGCTATTCCGCACTGCCGGACATCAATCCTGGACGGGATAATCTCTCATCATCGGAGGGAACTGACAGGAAATCCATATTCTCCTATCCCTACCTTATCCTCGGAGTGGTCGCCCTCTTCGCCCATGTCGGCTCCCAGCAGATCACAATCAGCACAATAATCAGCTACGCCCAGAGTCTCGGCATGGACCTGGACGCCGCCAAGCTATTTCCCTCCTACACCCTGGGCTGTATCCTTGTGGGCTACTTGATAGGCATTATCACAATACCAAAATATCTCAGCCAGCAAACCGCCCTGCTCATCTGCACGATCACAGGTCTTGTCCTGTCAATCCTTGTCCTTGCCTTTCCGCCAAGGGCATCCATCTGGTTCCTCGTGTTACTGGGAATTCCTAATTCACTGATATATGCCGGAATCTGGCCTTTGGCCATCAAAGGTCTGGGACGATGGACCAATCTTGGTTCTTCGCTGCTCGTGATGGCTCTTTGTGGCAATGCCATCATGTCCCTATTATATGGGCTTGAGGCCGACCGTCTAGGCGAACATGCGGCCTACTGGCTCCTTATCCCATGCTTCGTCTACATGATATTCTATGCGGTATATGGCCATAAAATCCGAAAAGACACGATATGAAAGAAGGTAAAACCGCGATTATTCGAGGAAAGGTTCTCACCCCGAATGGTGAGACTCAGAAAGTATTGATATTCAAAGACGGTATCATTCTCGGTCTGGCCGACGAAGCGCCTTCGGACGCTGACGAGGTCATCGACGCGTCAGGTTGTTATGTCTCCCCCGGGTTCATCGATATCCACACACATGGAGCCGGCGGAGCCGATTTCATGGACGGCACGGTGGAGGCTTATCTGACCGCTGCCAGGATGCACGCCATCCACGGAACAACCCTGTTGTATCCTACCACATTGACTTGTAGTGACGAGGTTCTTTTCCGATCCTTCGACGTGTATCGAGACGCCCGCGAGGCGAACACCGAAGGCGCCCAATTCGGAGGTATTCATCTTGAGGGACCGTATTTCTCCCCCGCGCAAGCGGGAGCTCAGGATCCCCGCTACCTGCGGAATCCTCGTCCGGAGGAATACCTCGCCATCCTGGACCGTTGTCCAGACATAGCCCGGTGGAGTTTCTCCCCCGAGTTGGAAGGTGCTTCAGCTTTCGCCGCTGAGCTTCATCGTAGAGGCGTTCTGGCGTCCATAGGTCACACCAACGCCACTTTCGATGAGTGCGACGCCGCATTCAAGGCTGGAGCCAGGCATATGACACATTTCTTCTCATGCATGAGCACTATCGTCCGTAGAAACTCTTACCGTACGGCCGGAGCTCTTGAATATGGCTACTATCAGGAAGGAATATCCCTTGAGATTATTGGAGACGGGATTCACGTCCCGTCCACTTTGCTCCGAATGATAATCAGGGTCAGAGGGGTGGACAGCATCGCCCTTATCACGGATTCAATGAGGGCGGCCGGTATGCCGGACGGAATCTACAAGCTCGGAGACATTGAGACCGGACAAGACGTGATAGTGGAAGACGGAGTGGCGAAACTCATGGACAGGAGAGCTTTCGCGGGCAGTGTCGCCACGACAGACAGGCTGGTGCGCACCCTGATCCGGGATGGAGGATGCACTCTGCTGGAGTCCGTACAGATGGCATCCGCCAATCCCGCCAGATTCATGGGCATACAGGATCACAAGGGTAGCCTGGAAAAAGGGAAAGACGCGGACATTGTCATCTTCGATGAGGGCATAAATATCAAGAGAACAATCATTAAAGGAAAAACAATCCACAAATGCTGATAAAGAATTTCAAGGTCGACAGGCTATCTGTGAAAGTCTTCGACAGCAGGGAGTCGATGGGAAAGGCGGCCGCCAGCGAAGCGGCCACCCGTCTTAGGGACATCCTCTCAAGGAAAGAAGAAGTGAACGTTGTGTTCGCTGCCGCCCCTTCGCAGAATGAGTTTCTGGCAGCCCTCTCTAAGGCCGAAGGAATCGACTGGGGACGGGTTATAGCCCTTCACATGGATGAATATGTGGGATTGCCAGAAGACGCTCCCCAAGGATTCGGAAACTTCCTCAAGCGTGCCATATTCGACAAGGTCCCTTTCAAGGAAGTCTTTTACATAGGCTCCCAACTTCCTAAGGAAGAAGCGGTAGCTAGATATGACAAGATACTGTCGGAACGGCATATAGACATAGTGTTCATGGGAATAGGAGAGAATGGCCATATCGCCTTCAACGATCCCCATGTGGCTGATTTCAACGACCCTTTCCGCATCAAGGAGGTTGACCTGGACCTCAAATGCAGGACGCAGCAGGTTCATGACGGTTGTTTCAGCGCCCTCGAGGACGTCCCTGAATATGCCCTCACCCTGACCTGCCCGGTTCTTTTCGGGGCTGACCACCTGTTCTGTGTCGTTCCGGCGAAAACCAAGGCCGAAGCCGCCCGGGCGATGCTTCAAGGCCCCATAGCGGAAACTTGTCCGGCGTCTATCCTACGACGCCACGAAAGCGCCACCTTGTATCTTGACCGGGACAGTGGCAGCCTCATTATGTAATTAATAACCAATGAATATGACAACCAGAAGAGATTTTATCAAGAAGACGGCATTGGCTTCCGTGGCCCTTGGTCTTGGCCAGGGCGTCAGTCTCGAGGCGGACAACCGGAAAAAGAAGAAGAACATCGCACCCGCTAAGAGGGTCATAGGCGCTAATGACGTCATCCGCCTGGCGGTAATCGGAGTCAATTCCCGAGGCAAGGCTCTCGCCAAGAATTTCTCCAAAATGCCTCTATGCGAGGTCACTCACCTCTGCGATTGTGATTCGAACGCCTTGGCCGCTTGCCAGGAAGAAGTCCAAAAGATCACGGGCAAGACTCCAGTAGGAGTAAAGGATATCAGGAAACTCCTGGAAATCCCTGAGATTGACGGAGTTGTGATCGCCATGCCGGACCACTGGCATGCCCCCGCCGCCATCATGGCCATCGAGGCCGGCAAGCATGTGTATCTTGAAAAACCAACTTCCCATAATCCGGCAGAGAACCAAATGCTTCTCAGCGTCGCCGCCAAACATCCCGAGATCGTGGTGACTGTCGGTAACCAGAGACGTTCCTGGCCAAGGGTCCGTGAAGCCATCCAGGAAATACACGATGGGGCTATAGGCGCTGTGCACTTCGCCAAATCATGGTATGCGACCGACAGGCCTTCTATCGGCAGAGGCAAGGTTGTCCCGGTACCGTCCAATCTGGATTGGGACCTATGGCAGGGACCTGCGCCCAGAGTGCCTGATTTCAAGGATAATATCGTGCATTACAACTGGCATTGGTTCTGGAATTGGGGAACAGGTGAAGCCTTGAATAACGGAACCCATTTCGTGGATGTCATCAGATGGGGCCTCAAAGTCGGTTATCCCACGCAAGTCAATTCCGTGGGGGGAAGGTGGCGCTACGATGATGACTGGGAAGCCTTTGATACACAAATGGTCACATTCCAGTTCGGGGACAAAGGGGCAGGTTCCTGGGAGGGCCGCAGCTGTAACGCCGTCCCTGTCGAAGGCTACTCCACCGGAATACAATTCTTCGGGGAGAATGGTTCAATAATCATCAGCGGAGGAAATGAATACAAGGTGCTTGACGGCAAAGGCAAGGTTCTCAAGACAGCGGTAAGCGAAATCATGTTCCA
>JAFROA010000198.1 GCA_017429885.1 Bacteroidales bacterium
CGCTCAAGGCTGGCTCTCCGTACAGGAATCCCCGCCTGGAAGTCCGACTTTCCAGGATTCTCATATTCATTTATCGATCTGAGTAAACGCTCATTCTCTTGAGGCGTCCCGACTGTGAGCCGCAGGGTGCCCTCACATCCACGGACAGTAGACCGGTTCCTCACGATAATACCGTCCTTGATGAGATGATCGTACAAACCTGACGGATCCTTCACACGCACCAGAAGGAAATTGGCTTCGCTTGGGAACACTTTCTCAACACAATCAAAAGCCTCCAAACGGGAGCTCAGTATGGGACGTTGGCTGATTATCTCTTTTGTCTGAGAGTTAATACGCTCTGGATCAAGTCTTTCCAACGCAAGTCTCAAGGTATCTGTCCCAATATTATAAGGATATCGTACCTTATCGAAAACAGAGATGATCTCCGGATGGGCAATGGTCATCCCGATTCTAAGCCCGGCGAGACCACACGCCTTGGAGAGTGTCTGCAGAATGACCAACTTGGGATACTCCGCCAAAAGCCTACGCATGGAACCTTCTGATGAAAAGTCCACATATGCCTCATCAAGCACAACTATTCCGGTAAAAGAGTCCAAGATCCTTCTTATGTCATTCTCGGGGAAAGCGTTTCCGGTCGGGTTATTCGGGGAACATATGAACAACAGCCTGGTGGAATCGTCACATGCCTCAAGCAAAGAATCCACCGGCAAAGAGAAATCCTCGTTAAGCTGCACCTGCCTGCGCTGGACACCATTGATATCCGCGCAAACGGAATACATCCCGTAGCTCGGGGCGATCATGACCGCGTTATTGATTCCAGGTTCGCAGAACACCCTGTAGCATAAGTCGATAGACTCATCACTTCCATTCCCGAGGAATAACAATTCCCTGGGGACTCCCCTGTATTCAGCCAAGCGGCAAAGCAAGGTCTCCCGCAAATTCCGGGAAGGATAGCGGTTTAGCCCCTCCCGTCCATAAGGGCTCTCATTGGCGTCCAGGAATATTCCCAACTCACCTTGATACTCATCCCTCGCGGTTGAATAAGGGACAAGATTCCTGATATTCTCCCGCATCAGGAGTGTCAACTCATCACTTCTCATCACCTACTTGTTTTCAATTCCACCACCGACCCTAATTCTTACGGCATTCGCATGAGCCTCAAGCATCTCGGCATCAGCCATGGTCGCGATAGTACCACCTAGCGACTTAAGTCCCGCATCGCTCAATGATTGGAAAGTCACGGCGTGCATGAAACTCTCCACTCCCAAACCATTCCAAGCGACAGCGGTTCCACCGGTAGGAAGAATATGATTTGTGCCGCTGGCATAGTCCCCCGCACTCTCGGGGGAATAGTGTCCCAGGAAAACACTTCCCGCAGCCTCAACTCTCGAAGCTAACGACTCAGGATCTTTCACTGCCAGAATAAGATGCTCCGGGGCATAGAGGTTGGCGAAATCCACGCACTCGTCAAGATCTCTCATCACAATGATACGGCTCTCAGTCAATGCGGCGTCAACGATCCCTTTTCTTGACAGAGATTCTTTCTGGTTCTCTATCTCACGGAGGACACTCCTGGCGGTGGTCACATTATCGGATACCAGAACCACTTGACTATCAGGGCCATGCTCCGCCTGAGACAATAGATCAGCGGCGACAAAGGACACATTGGCGCTCTCATCAGCGATGACCAGGACCTCAGAAGGTCCTGCTGGCATATCTGTCGCCACACCTTCCTTTCCTACCAACTGCTTCGCTTTCATGACATAGCGGTTACCGGGCCCGAAAATCTTGTCAACCTTGGCGATAGACTCAGTACCATAAGCCATCGCAGCCACAGCTTGGGCGCCTCCTATTTTATATATATCCTCTATACCACACCACGAAGCGGCGAACAGGATAGCCGGAGCGACAGACCCGTTTTTGGAAGGTGGAGTGAACATGACTTTCTCCCGGCAACCCGCGATCGCTGAAGGCACACCCAGCATAAGCACTGTGGAAAACAGAGGAGCCGAGCCTCCAGGTATGTACAAACCCACCCTCCTGATAGGGAGATACTTGCGACGACATATCGTGCCTGCGCCATCATTCCACTCAATATCCTTGGTCTTCTCCAACTCATGGAACGTCCTGATCCTTGACGCCGCCTCCACAATAGCCGTTTTCAGATCTTCGGGGACACGATCACATGCGGCCTCTATCTCCTCCTTGGACACTTTAAAATCGCTCAGAGGGAATCCTTCAATCGCTTCGGAGACCTGCCTCAAGGCAGAGTCTCCACCTCTCCGGATTTGCTCAAGGATACCAGCCACACGCCATTCCAGCATGGCGTCGTCGCGTCCGACTCTCCTCGTGAGAGAGTCCCACTGCTGTCTGTGAGGCTCAACATACTTTCTCATGGCTCAATCTATTACTTTATCTAAATTAAGAATCAATATTCCTTCTGCCCCAATACGTTTAAGGCTTTCCACTGTCCGCCACAATTCAGCGTCATCCACGACGGAATGAATTGAGCTCCAGCCATCCAGCGCCAACGGCATGACAGTGGGGCTACGCATGGACGGAAGAAGAAGCATAGCCTCGTCCACCCTGTCTGAGGGGATATTCATCAAGATGTACTTCTTGCCACGACTCTCCCGTACCGCATCGAAACGGAACAGGACCGAGTTGATGATCTCTTGTTTATCCTCCGTCACATCATTCCCGCAGACAAGGACTGCCTCGCTCTCAAGAACTGACTCAACTTCTTTCAACCCGTTTGAGACCAAGGTGCCACCAGAAGAGACTATATCAAATATGGCATCAGCTATTCCAGCCGCGGGAGCTATCTCCACCGACCCTTTTATCTCACGAATCTCCGCTGAAATCCCTTTCTCAGACAGAAACCTATTCAGGATTGAAGGATAAGAGGTGGCGATGGAACGGCCTTGAAACCAATCCAACCCATTGTAGTCGACAATCTTGGGAACCGCAAGTGAAAGGCGGCATCTCCCGAAACCGAGTCTGCGGATCACCTTGACATCCGCTCCTGTCTCAGAAACCTCATTAAAGCCAACTATACCCAGATCGGCGGCTCCGTCAGCCACAACCCCAGGAATATCGTCATCCCTGAGATAGAGCAGCTCCAGAGGGAAATCCGAAGCCTTGCCGATAAACTTACGCTTAGTGTCGTCGACATCAATTCCCGAATCTTTCAAAAGCCTTAGGCTTTCTTCGTTTAGTCTTCCTTTAGACTGAATGGCCAATCTTATCATATCTCAAAAAAAAAGCTTGCCAAAAAACTGGCAAGCCGATGTTACACTTATAAATGGTCACACCATCACTCACCAGACTAAATAGCCAGGTGATGGTGGTGGAAATAAGAGGCAAATGATTTCATTTCATCCGCAATATAATGATTTTGTACTAAAATACAACTATTCGAAGCGTATTTTAGCATATTTTAGCAATAAAATCTTCTCGCCGTAGTCGTCAAAAACGATTTTAGCCTTCAAATCCGGTACGCTCCCTGTGATCTCAAGGATTTCCCCAAAGCCGAAACGGTTGTGCTCTATTCTTTGACCGACTTTGAGTTCCGTCATAGGAACTGGAGTGAACTCCGAGTCCGGAATCTTCGGTGGCAACGGCCTGTTCCTCAAAGCTTCTTTTGAAATAGAGCTCGAAGGAACCGCTGGCGAGGGGCGACTCTCAACCTTTTGCCGCTGACCGGGAATATATCTTACCCCGCCATCAGACATGCCGTATCTAGTTTTGGCCGGACGCGCGCCACCGGATCCGAATCCCCTAAAAGAACGTCTGAAACCAAACCCGAAATCCGCGTCATCCTCATCTAATCGACCTGAATCCTCTCTAAGGGGATTAGAAATGTATTCTGGATCAATCTCCCTGATGAAACGGCTTGGGGAATTGGACTCCCGCTTCCCGTTCCTCATCCTCTCACTCGCAAAAGACAGATACAGAGCCTTCTTTGCCCTTGTCATAGCCACATACATAAGACGCCTTTCCTCCTCTATCTCCGGAAGGGAGGAAAGCATACCGCCTGATGGGAAGAGGTTCTCCTCAAGGCCAGCCACTATAACATAAGGGAACTCAAGACCTTTGGCGGAATGGGCGGTCATCAAGGCGATCTTATTGGCGGAATCATCACCCTCCTCAATATCCACATTGGAGAGAAGGGATATATTCTCCAGGAAGTCCCCGAGGGTGACAACCGGGTATTCCACCTGTGTCTCATCCTCAACGTCACTCTCGGCGATAAGCTCCTGAAGATACTCGTCACGGCGCTCCTCCACGAATCGGGCGGCGCTGTTGATCAACTCCTCGACATTAGAGGCCCTGGACTGGCCCTCAATCGATGTGTCAGCCTTGAAATGAGCGTAAAGGCCGCTACTGTCAGCGATTTCTTTCGCCAGGACAAGGGCGTCTGTGGAGGATGCCTTGACGGCAAAGCCATTAATCATGTCACAGAAAGTCCTTATCCTAGCCACTGCCGGAGCTTTCAAACCATATTCGGCGAAGTCAGTGGAGTATGCCGCCTTGAACATTGAGACACCCTTTTCCCTGGCCATGGCAGCCAAAGCTCCCACAGAAGTGTCCCCTATGCCCCTGGAAGGCATATTAACGGATCTCCTGAAAGACTCATCGTCGTTGACATTGACAGACAGTTTGAAATACGCCATCAAATCCTTGACCTCAGCCCTGTCGAAGAATGAGTTTCCGGAATAAATCACATAGGGAAGGTTCCTCTTGCGGAGAGCCTCCTCCAGGGCCCTGGACTGGGAATTCGTGCGGTAAAGTATGGCGAAATCCTGATACTTCGCATGATCGGAACGGGTCCTGGATATTATCTCAGAACATATCATAAGCGCCTCCTCCTGTTCCGAGAAACTATGTATCAAGCGTATCTTCTCCCCATCCCCAGCCACAGAGACGCATCTCTTTGGGATACGTCCCTCATTCTTGGCGATCAATGAGTTAGCCGCCTCGACTATGTTGGCGGTAGAACGATAATTATTCTCAAGCCGGAATAACTTGCAAGCAGGATAGTCTTTCTTGAAATTCAGGATATTCTCGATCTTGGCGCCCCTGAACGCGTAAATAGACTGGGAATCATCACCGACCACACAAATGTTCTGTCGCTCTCCGCTCAATTTCCTAAGGATGACGTATTGGGCGAAGTTGGTGTCCTGATACTCATCCACCAGGATATAGTCAAACCTCGACGAGATGTCCTGAAGAGCATCAGGGCAGTCCCGCAGAAGGATATTCATATTCAAAAGGATATCATCGAAATCCATGACCCCGCTCCTGTGGCATTTCTCAGCATATAGAGAATATATGTCGCATATCCTCGGCTTGCGCGAAGCCATATCCTTCTCAACCGCCTGACGGTTGTTCCTATATGCGGAGGCGGTGACC
>JAFROA010000199.1 GCA_017429885.1 Bacteroidales bacterium
GCCTCTGTAACGACTTCCTCATTGCCGTACTCCTCGGCTATTTTGGCGGCGGCGTCCAGTTGTCCGGCAGCCTCATCGTATTTGGCGTCCCTGATGAGATCCTTGGCGATAGCCAGGGTCACGCCCGGGATAGCGGTCTTGCAATTCGCCACGAGCTCGTCAGCTTCCTCACCGATTTCTGTTCCCATGGCAAGGGCTTTCTGGAAATAATCCAAAGCCTCTGTCCAGTTCTTCATAGTGATAGCTGTGGCTCCATTGTTGTAGAGTTCAGTAGCCTGAGCCATGTCCTGGGCGGAAGCTATTCCGGCGGCCATGACCAATGAGGCGATAGCTAGAATGATTTTTTTCATCTTCTTCAATGTATTTAAGTTCAACTTTTATACACGGCGAACGAAGACAAATGTAATAAAATTTTGTGTCAATCGCACATTATTGATTAATTTTGCGAAAGGAGGCACTCATAATGCGACGTTTTCTCACATATGTCCTTTGTTCTGTGCTGGTTGGTTTTTCAATAAACATGCCAGCCCAAAAATTGCCCGCTTTGCAGAAGGATGCCTCCATCACCAAAGGCGAGCTCTCAAACGGCATCTCATACTATCTCGTGACCAATTCCACGATGAAAGGGGTGGCGGATTTCGCCTTGGTCCGCAAGGGAATGACAGACACCCTCGCCGCGCGAGCGGAACTCGCGTCATTACCTCATTTCAATAAGACAATCCCATACAAGTTCTTGTCACGCAAGGGTATAGGCTGCCGTCCGGAAGGTTTCATATCGTTCAGGGATGACGCCACTCTTTTCCGTTTCGACAATGTGCCGATGTTCGATGTCGCCGCGGCGGACACTACCCTTCTCATGTTGTTTGACATCATAGCCACCCAGCCTCGTCCGCATGCGGTTATTGTCTCCGGGGACATCAAACCAGCTGAGATAATCGAGAAGATGAAAGTCTTTTCCCTGATGGTTCCATCAAGGGTAACTTCTTATGAGAACAAGGCCTATTCATGGACGCCGACAACAGAGACCCGATGGTCGTTCACGCCTTCCGAGGTTTCTTCTATTGAGGTGGCTTTCAGATCTCCAAGGACTCCCGCGAACCAAATGAACACTATCCAGCCCTTTGTCTCCAAACTATTCTCCATGGAGCTCGCTGATGTGCTCAGGAATCGCCTATCGGAGTCCCTTTTCTCAAGGGGGATTCCAATCTCAGGGATGTCGTTGGATTATTCCGGCAGCGCTGACTCTTCAGGAGATGAGCGTTTCATTGTTAAGTTGGAAATGCCTGAGGAACAACTTATTCCGGCCACAATGGCCCTTTCTTCCACCTTGGCCGAAATAGGATCAAAAGGCATCGGGGAGGATGAGTACAAGACGGTTCGCGAGGATGCTCTCAGGATTCTCTCGGGGGCCGGGTCCAATGATGACATGGTGCGTCAATGCATCTCCAATTATCTCTTCGGGTCAGATCTGTCGCTCTCAGCCACTAAGGCAAAGTATTTCTCTTCCAGGAATATGACGATAGCGGCCGAGTTGGGGCTTTTCAATAATTATATATCAGCTCTTTTAGGGGACACTGATAACGCTGAGGTAAGCTGGACCGGAAGTCCGGAGGAGTATGATGAGTGGGTGTATCAAATGATGTTCAAGGCCACCTGGAATGGAGTTGCCATGCTGGACAAGCCCACTTATAAATGGAAAGTGGCCGCCAAGGACACCACCGCTTTCGCTTCTGATAGAAGCAAGACCAAGCTGAAGTCAGTCTCTACCGAGCCGGTCTCAGGAGGGGAGATGTGGACCTTCGCCAATGGACTGAGGGTAATATATAAGAAGATGGCCACCGGAGGAAGGTTCTCCTACTCGATGATGATTAAAGGCGGTTTTTCCACTGTCAAGAATCTTCCGAGAGGAGAAGGAGCGTTCTTCTCTGACATGATGAGTCGTCATAAGATAGCGGGATTCCATGGAGGAGACTTTGAGAAGGTGTTGAAAGCCAATGGAGTGGACATTGAGACTAAGGTCTCGGTTTCTGATCTGAGGATATGCGGCTCAGCGCCGTCCAGACATTATGCCCTTGTGATGAAGGCATTGCTCTCTGTGGCAAATGAAAGGAAAGCCGATTTTTCCGATTTTGAGAAATACAGGATGCTTGAGAGTGCCCGTCTCAGACCTGCGACATTGGACAGCCTGATGTATCCCGATAACAATTACACGGAGATAAAGACTCCTTCTGGACTGACATCGACCACCCTCTCGGATGCTGAGGCTTTCTTTTCCAGGGAGTTCCTTCGCTGCGGCGATGGAGTTATCGTGATAGTCGGGGATCTTTCCTCTGAAGTGTTGCAGAAGTATCTGGTGAAGTCTATCGGTGGATTCCGGGTGAGCAAGTCAGTCGCTCCACGGGCGACCTCCACACTCACTTTACGATCCGGAACCACAACATACAACCACGATGGGAATCCTGCGGGTTTCAGCATAGGGATGGCAGCGTCATATCCCTTCTCCACAGAGAGTTACATGGCATTTAAAATCGCCGGACTCTCACTCTACAGAAGGCTGTCCGGTGTGATGGCGGAGTTGGGTTTCCATGTGGATTTGGAAGACCGGTTCCATACATTTCCTCGCGAGGTGGCTGATTTAAGGTTCACTTTCACTCCGGTTCCGTCTCACGGGTTGCCGGAAGGTGTCGAAAATGGTGAGGCCAATATTGAGTCAGCGGTCGAGATGGCTGGTAAAACCATAGAGGCTGTGTTCTCCAATCCCGTTTCAGCGGCTGAGCTCGCATCTTGCAAGTCCCTTCTTTCTAATGAGTATTCAATGTCTTTGTCTGATCCTTCCAAGTATGCCGACGCGATCTTGATGAGATACTCTTCCGGGAAAGATGTGCTGACGAATTACGCTGAGAAGATAAAGGGAGTTTCAGCCGACAAAGTTAAAGAGATCTTCGGAGTCTTATCCGAGGGAATGAGGATTGAGTATGTCGTCAAGCCGGAATGATCACGGGACAATAATCCAGATTGGGGATATCCTTGTCTCTGAGGAGGTGGTGACAGAGTTTTTCGCATGTGACTACCCCCTTTGTAAGGGAATATGTTGTGTCATAGGCGATAGTGGGGCGCCTCTTGAGGAGGAAGAATTGGACGATCTTGAGAGGGAATATCCTGTGTATTCGGAACTTATGCGGCCTCAAGGACGTTCGCAAGTGGACAAGGACGGTTTTTTTATCATAGATCGGGACGGGGATATCGTCACCCCCGTGGTGGAGGGCACAGGGGAATGTGCCTTCACGACTTTCCTTGAGGATGGAAGTTGCCTTTGTTCGATTGAGAGATGCTTTTTCGCCGGAACCTGCTCTTTCCGTAAGCCCAAATCCTGTTGGCTGTATCCGATCCGTGTCACCAAGTTGAGTAATGGAGGACAGGCTCTCAATCTCCATCGCTGGCATCTTTGCAAGGATGCCTACGCCAAAGGAAAACGCGAAGGCACCCGTGTGTACGAGTTCCTCTGCGAGCCATTGATAAATGTCTACGGGAAAGATTTTTACGAGGCTTTGGAAGCCGCCGCCAAGATCATCCTCGGTTAGGCCTCTTCCTCTCCTTCCTCAAGACCTTCTTCTTCAATATCTTCCGCCGGAGTGTTGATAAGCTCAATTGCGGCGTCGTAGTCAGCGGCGTTGACCTTGACATCGATGTTTCCGACTCCGTTGAGCATGGCTGTGGAGTCAGATCCGAACACTGCCGCCGGGATACCATTCTCATTAAGCATCCCCGCTACCATCTGCGCGCTGATGGCGTCGTTAACAGTGATGACAGTCTTGAAATCTTCTTCTCTTTTCATGATAATAAGATGTTAAGATTTGGAATAGTTGTCCTCAGTCTCGTTCCTGAATATATATTCCAGGCCACTGATGAGCCTGACTATCTCTTTTCTTAGCCCTTCAAGCCTGAAACCTTGGGCTGACCTTGTGAACGTCACTCGGTCTTCGAACATTTTCATTGCCCGGCCAATCTTTGAATTCAGTCTGAATGTCATGTCCTCACCCTCTTCGGTCTCCAGCCCATAGCCTCTGGACTCCATGAAATTCACTACCTTATCCCTTATCTGAGAATAATCACCAGGGATGATCGCATCCTGCTTCCTGAATCCTGTCATCGGGTAAACGAAGGCAAGCACGGCGAAAAGTATCGCGATTTGCCATACGGATTTCATCCCTTCCCTGAACATGAGTTCCGGTTTAGGGTCAACCAAACCTAATGCGGCCATAATGACCATCGTCAAGGTTAAAATGAGAGCGAACCAGATGAAGTATTTTATGGCTCTTACAACGTATTTCATACTTTGCCCGTTTTTTGCTGTAGTCACAAATATAAGAAAAAGAAATAGTTTTCGTAATTTTGCAAGTTGAACCAAGAATTCGATATTATGGCAGAAATTGACCCTATCATGGAGCGCCGCCAGCGCGAGGAACAGGAACAGAAAAACAAGAGTCTCAAGAACATAATGTGGGCGCTTGTCGCCGTGGCCGCTTTGATGGCCGCGGGTCTCGCTTACATTTGGACCACCAAGTCTTCTCTCGTCAGGGATCTTAACGCTGAGAAGGAAGACCTCACCCAACAGATGATTGCCTTGAAAGGAGATTACGACAGCCTTTCTTCTGAATATGAATCTGTCAATAGCCAGCTTGATTCTTCCCGCGAGGAGGTCAACCAGCTGATTGAGAGGATCAAGAAGACCGAGGCTACGAATCGAGCCAAGATGCGCCAGTACGAGAAAGAGTTGGGCACCCTCAGGAGCATAATGAGGAACTACATTGTTCAGATCGACTCCCTCAACACTTTGAACCATAAGCTGACTGCCGACGCCGCAGCGGCGCGCAAGGAGGCCGCTTCCAGCAGGGCCGAGAACGCTGAGCTCAAAGGCCAGGTGGAGAGTCTTTCCGGCCAGGTTGCCGCCGGTTCGGTCATCAAGTCCAGGGGCTTGAGCGTGGCCGCTTACAACAGCTCTGACAAGGTCACGGACCGCAGCAGCAGGGTTGTCAGGTTGCTCGCTTCCTTGAGTCTGGTTGAGAATGATTTGGCTCCTAAGGGACCGGTGAGGGTTTATCTCCGTGTCAAGGATCCTGAGGGCATTCTTCTCACCAACAGTGTACAGACCTCTTTCAACTATAATGGCCAGACCATGGTAGCCTCGGCTTCCCGCGAGGTTGATTATCAGGGCAAGGAGGTTGATCTGAGCATCTATCTTAACGACATCCCGACCTACCAGCCTGGCATCTACACGATTGAGGCTTACACGTCGCAGGCTTTCCTCGGCAAGACCGAGCTCCTGCTCCGTTAGGCGGTGATCTATCTCCACGTCCCCTTCTGTGAGAGCCGCTGTACCTACTGCGGCTTTTTCTCCTCTGTCATTCAGAGAAACTCGAGGAATCTCTGTTACGAGGCATATGCCGATGCCGTTTGCAAGGAGATTTCTGAGCGCCGGGACGAGATTGCGGGAACGCTGAATGTCAACACCCTATACATAGGCGGAGGCACTCCTTCGGTGCTTCCGCTTGATGTACTATCCAGAATAGTCAAGGCTCTAATTTCACCGTCGGAAGGGGCTACGCCGCCTAACCCTCTGCGCTTCGCGCTCCGTCTCGTCTCGCCTGCGGCGAGCCACCCGTTCATGAGGCCACGGGCGGCAACAGGTTCGGCTGGCGTACCCCTTCATGACGGCAACGAAGTCATTCTGAGCGAAGCGA
>JAFROA010000200.1 GCA_017429885.1 Bacteroidales bacterium
ATTTTATAGTCTTCGACTTGATTTCCGGGTGCTTGGGCATCTCCCAGAATATTGAGTAGTACAGGGCGTCGAACTCGCCCATTCTCCACTTCTCGACCAGATACTCAGTCATCTTGTCGTCACCTTTAGGGTCGTAAGCGCTCTTCAGGTCATTCCCGAATATCTTCGCAACCCCTTGCCAGAAACCTGCGGTGATGCCGCTCTTGTAGTCTTTGATGATCTTGTAGGAAGAGCGTCCTATCTCTCTGTCTATCAGCTTGATCAGTAGGCGTCCCTGGGAGATGCTCATGCTTTTGAGCGGCTGCTCATATGCCTCGAACAGTTCTTTCTGCATCTGGCTGATGTATTTCTCCTTCTTCCTACGCCTCAGGCTGTTCTGGGCGATGTGATTGTCCACTTGGACTGTCAGGTCCTTGGCAAGCAGGGCGTATGGGTACACCTTGTTAAAATTATATACGAGCCTGTAATAACTCTTCAGGTCGCTCTTGCCGCGGCGCCCGCGGGGGAATATCCAGATCGGGTTGATGCTGTCGTAGTAGACCGTGTCGCCTTTCTCCACCCTGTAGCCCATGTAGGTTGCTCCTGCCTTCCTGACGGGAAGGGAAGGCTCCGTCTCCTGCTGCGCTACAACGGATGTTGTCGCCAGCAGTCCCACCGCCAGCGAAATCAGGGAAAGGAAAACCTTGGTCTTGTCCATCAGCACAATCTTTCAAATCCGGAAATTTCCCGAAAATTTCGTGCCATAAAATTAGCCTCTCGCGGGCATTGTCGAAAATGGGGGATATTAATTTTTTTATAGAAGCATAAATGATTGATAATGACATACTTCTTTGTATAATTCCATGGTCGAAAAAGTTAAAAAATTTTTCAAATAGTGTTTGAAATCCATTATTTTTTGCTAAATTTGCAGTCCCAAAAACCAGGGATTATTAGGTTAAGCCGCTGATAATCAATGATTTGGAAAGTTTGAATATTTATTTAAAGTAATACGGCAATGTTACAACCAAAGAAAACCAAGTTCAGAAGGGAACAGAAGAACGTGATGAAGGGTATGGCCCAGAGGGGCAATCAGCTCGCGTTCGGTTCCTTCGGTCTCAAGACCCTCGAGAATTGCTGGATCACCGCGCAGCAGATTGAGTCTGCCCGTCAGGCTATCTCCCGTCGCATGAACCGTGAAGGCCAGATATGGATCAGGATCTTCCCTGTCAAGCCTTTCACCAAGAAGCCTCTCGATACCCGTATGGGTAAGGGTAAGGGCGATCCTCAGGGATTCGTCGCTCCTGTGACTCCCGGCCGCATCCTCTTTGAGGCTGACGGCGTCTCTCTCGCCACCGCGAAGGAGGCCATGCGCCTGGCGTCCCACAAGCTCCCTATAGCGACCAAGTTTGTTGTCCGCAGGGATTATGTTGAATAATTAAATGGAGGAGATTAGGATATGAAAACATCTGAAGTACGTGAGATGTCCATGGCGGATCTCAAGGACCGCATCCAGGTCGAGAAGAACAGGCTTGACACAATGAGGCTCAACCACGCTGTCTCTCCATTGGAGAACACATCGGAATTCAAGAAAGTCAGAAAGGATATAGCTCGCATGATCACTATCCTCGCTGAAAAAGAAAAAGACCAGAAATAATTAAGTCATGGAAAGAAATCTTCGTAAGGAAAGAATCGGCGTAGTGGTCAGCAACAAGATGGACAAGACCATCGTTGTCAGGGTCGAGACCAGGAAGAAGCATCCTCTCTACGGAAAGTTCATCAAGCAGTCGACCAAGTTTGTCGCCCAGGATGACAAGAACGAGTGCGACGAGGGCGATACCGTGCGTATCATGGAGACCCGTCCTTTGAGCGCGACCAAGAGGTGGAGATTAGTTGAAATCGTTGAAAAAGTCAAATAGTTATGATACAGCAGGAAACACGTTTACAGGTTGCCGACAACAGTGGAGCCAAGGAAGTCCTTTGCATCCGCGTGCTTGGCGGTACGCATCATAGGTATGCGACAGTGGGCGACCAGATCGTGGTTGCGATCAAGAGCGCCATCCCTAGCGGCGACGCCAAGAAGGGTACGGTCTCCAAGGCCGTTGTCGTCCGCACCAAGAAGGAAATCCGCAGGCCGGACGGTTCTTATATCCGTTTCGACGATAACGCTTGCGTTCTTTTGAACAACGCCGGCGAGCTTCGCGGCACCCGTATTTTCGGCCCCGTGGCCAGGGAACTCCGCGAGAATTACATGAAGATTGTCTCACTGGCACCTGAGGTCCTTTAATACAGTAAAGCATCATGAAAAAGTTACATATAAAGAAAGGTGACACAGTGTATGTCAACGCCGGCAACGACAAAGGCAAGACCGGAAAGGTCCTGACCGTCATCCCCGCCAAGGATCGCGTGATCGTGGAGGGCGTCAATGTCGTCAGCAAGCACACCAAGCCCAATGCGGCTCATCCGCAGGGTGGTATTATCAAGCAGGAGGCGGGAGTTCACATCTCCAATCTTCAGCTCATCGACCCGTCCACCAACAAGCCCACGAGAGTAGGTTACAAGTTCGTTGACGGCAAGAAGGTACGTTACGCAAAGAAATCAGGAGAGGAGATCAAGTAATTATGGCGAAGAAAGCAGCAAAACCCGTGGAAGTTCAGGAACTTCCCAAGGATTATGTCCCTTCCCTCAAGAAGGCCTACAAAGAGGAGATTGTCGACAAGCTCATGAAGCGCTTCTCCTACACCACTGTCATGCAGGTTCCGAAGCTCGTGAAGATCACGATCAATGAGGGAGTCGGCGACGCCACATCCGACAAGAAGCTTGTCGAGGAGGCCGCAGAGGAGCTCTCCAAGATCGTCGGTCAGAAGGCCATCCTCACCTATTCAAGGAAGGACGTCTCCAATTTCCGTCTTCGTAAGGGCATGCCTATCGGTGTGAAAGTCACTCTCCGTGATGTCAAGATGTACGAGTTCCTCGAGAGGCTCGTCCGCATCTCCCTCCCTCGTATCAGGGACTTCAACGGTATCGCCGAGAAGATGGACGGAAGGGGTAACTACACCCTCGGTCTCAAGGAGCAGATCATCTTCCCTGAGGTTGACATCGACAAGAACCCCCGTATCCATGGTATGGAGATCACATTCGTCACCACGGCCAAGTCCGATGAGGAGGCTCACGCCCTTCTCGCCGAGTTCGGTCTTCCTTTCAAGAAACATAACAATTAAGGAATATGGCAAAGGAATCAATGAAAGCCCGCGAGGTTAAGCGCGCGAAGATGGTAGCCAAATATGCCGAGAAAAGGCAGGCTCTCAAGGAAGCCGGAGATTGGGCCGCTCTCGATAAGCTCCCCAAGAACTCCTCTCCCGTGCGTCTGCACAACCGTTGCTCTCTCACCGGCCGTCCCAAAGGCTATATGAGGAAGTTCGGTCTCAGCAGGATCCAGTTCCGCGAGATGGCCAGCAACGGTCTCATCCCGGGTGTCAAGAAAGCTAGCTGGTAGACTTTACAACTACTTATTATATTAACAATCGGATATCGGGCGCTCCCTTCGGGGACGTCGATCTAAAAACAAAAGAAAAATGACTGATCCAATTGCAGATTATCTAACAAGGATCCGCAACGCCTATTTGGCGGGAACGAAGGTCGTGGAGATCCCTTCGTCCAAGATGAAGGTCGCCATCACCAAGATCCTTTGTGAGAAGGGCTACATCCTCAGCTACAAGGTGGTTGACGGAACTCCCTACAACACTATCAAGATCGCTTTGAAGTATCACCCTCA
>JAFROA010000019.1 GCA_017429885.1 Bacteroidales bacterium
CGACGCCAAGAAACTCCGGTCCCTGCCCCTGCCTGTCATTCTGAGCGAAGCGAAGAAACTCCGGTCCCTGCCCCTGCCTGTCATTCTGAGCTAAGCGAAGAAACTCCGGTCCCTGAGCCAGGGCAGCGGCGGGCAACGCCCCGCGCTTGCCTGCCCTGAGCCTGTCGAAGGGTCGCCCGGACTACTAGCATCGGCCAAGCTGGAGGCTTCGCTAACTCGGTCCTGAAGGCCCTCAGACACACGCTCCGCTTATCGCCGCATGGCTCTCGCTCCCCCACGTCCGTTCTCCTAAGACCGCTGCGGGGCGTTGCCCGTCACAGCCATGTCGACAACACCCGCAACGATTGCAATAATACAACTTTATCAAATATCTTTTTAATTATTATGCCGATTTTCCAACTTTATCATTATTTTTGCGAAAAAACTATGAAAACTTATGGCAACACGTGGAGATGTGGAGAAGTTTCTGGCTCAGTTCCAGATTAAGATGAGGGTGTACGGCATCCTTTATAGGGATGACAGGGGGAAGAATCAGGAAGCGCTTGAAGAGCTTGAGATTGTCCCATCTTATGGAAGAGTGATTATCGAGAACCTGTCCGTTGAAAACTATGTCCAAGGGCCGGTCATTGATGAACTTAACAGCCTCGGAGAAATGTGGGTATTTGGCAAAGATGTCAGGAAGCGTGAGGTGTACATCAAGATAATGCTTGGGGCGGAGGGCTGTCAGACAATCTGCATTTCATTCCATCTGGCTGAGCACAGATTGAGTTATCCATTCAAGAGATGAAGAGTCCATACACGGGGAAAGAAATGACGTTGGTCTATGAGAGACGAACCTGGAAGTTCAGGGGCGAGGAGATCCCGTATATTCATACAGCGTTCAAATGCGAGGATTCCGGGGAGCTTTTCACGACGGACGAGACCGACACCGCCGGATTCATGCAGGTGACCAACAGGTACCGCGAACGGTACGGGATCCCCTACACCGACGAGATCATCTCCATCCGTAAACGGTACGGAGTCTCGGCGGCCAAGATGTCCCTCATCATGGGATTCGGCGCCAACCAATACAGGCTGTACGAGCTCGGAGAGGTGCCCAGTGTCTCGAACGGCAGGATGATCCGCACCGCCGCTGAGCCTGAAGTATTCCTTCAAATGTTGGATGGAGCCAAACACCAACTCGGTCATAATGAATACATTACCATCGCCGAGAAGGTGCGGCGGGCCGTCCCGGACAAAGACTCTTCACTGAATATATTCACTTGCCCCCGAGGCGAAGACAACGGCTTCGCCGCGCGATCCTCAACGAGGTTGAAGAACATTCTCCTATTCATTCTCTCTCATTGCGGGGACGTCTTCCCGGCGAAGATGAACTCGCTCCTGTTCCACGTCGATTTCCTTTCTTTCAGGGAACTAGGCATGGCCATGACGGGCCTGTCTTACAAGGCCTTCGATTTCGGCCCCGCACCCGACTATTGGCTCAGGGTGTACAGTTCCTTCGACGAGATCAAGCCTGTCACGGGCGCTTCCCTCAACTACGAGGGCGTGATCCTGACCAGCGACTGCCAACCCGACATGTCATCACTCTCCCCTAAGGAAGTCACTATCCTCAGCGAGGTTTGTGAGAAGCTGGGGAGTCTCACCTCCCGAGAGATCACCGAGCGAGTCCATAAGGAAACCGCCTGGCTGAACGCCCTTGGCTCCGGCAATCACATCGACTTCGAGGATGCGTTTGGAAAGATGGGGATTTAGGAGGTCTTTCTTAGGAAATCAGCGAAACGATAAACCGGACGAACGGCTCTATCTCCTCCTCGACGCTGGCTTTCTCCAACGAAGCCATGTACTCATCACGACGCTCGACTGGAATCACAATCCAGGGATATCCACCGGTTACCAGCTGACTATTCATCGTGAATCGAGCCGTACGTCCATTGCCATCCATGTACGGATGGATGTACACAAAGAAGAAATGCCCTAATACAGCACGAACGAAAGCATCCGGCTCTTCCAGCATCAACGAAGACAGGGCCGTCATCGCATCCAGCACAGCATCCGGATTAAGCGGAACGTGCATGGAATCTCTGATATACACCTGACTCGCACGATACCCTATAAGGTCCGAAGCCTTGATGATACCGGCCCGAACGCATGGTTCAAACAGCTGAAAATGCCAGCTCTGATGGTTCTTGACGTACATTTGGGCTGGATCCAGACCATCAAACGCATCCTTCACCGACTGCTTCAGGGATTGGTAGGCCTGATAGTACCCTCGAGCCGCTAAGGCATTCTTTCGCTCAATGTCGGCGGCGTCATTCTTAGGGTCCCAGTTCCCGCTTCTCACCTTCTCCAACAGGCCTTCCGTTATCTTGTACCCTTCGATTGACAAGGAGTTGTAACTGTCCTTAATATAAGTCGCGTCCATCTGGGCCAAAATACACTCCGGCGCCTGTTGCACAGGATGTATTCCGAAGGCCTCAATAGTTGAAACCACCTTCGGGCGCATCTTCATCCACATCAGGCGTAGGCGGGAAGCATACGGCGACGGCTCAAAACGATCCAGGCGAATGTCCTCTTCGAAAGGATTTTCCTCATGAATCGAATAGCCAACCTGCTTCATCATCGTGATGAATTGGTCTGCCATCTCATCCCGGCCGATAGAACGAAGCGCGCCAGCTACCCTACCGGCGCGTGAAGTATACCCCCCATCTATCGCCGCTGTGACAACAGGGGTAACATCTCGAAGTGAAGCCAGACAAGTCCGGGCTTCCAGAGCATCGCGCCGATAGTAATCCGGCCCCACCATAAGAAGCGCGTAAGCAAGCGGATACAGGTGAATGCCATAGTGAGACTCTACCTCAACAGACGGAGGTAGCGACGCCTTGATGTCCAAAAGAGATGTGCCGAACGGAAGCGCCAAGATGTTATTGGCCGCGGCGTCACTGCGGACAATCAATTGTCGAGGCACCACGCTTTTGCCGCTGTGGAAATAGAGTGACAACTCCGGAGACAGGCACCATTTTTCCCCGAACTTGCTATTCAGGTACGCGACTATGAAATGCCAGTACGACACATACCAGACGGTTGAGTCCCCTTCATGTCCCGGATAAGATGGGATGTACCATCCTTTAATGACTCTCTTGAGAAAGCCACTATTCATGAGCCGCTCTGTATGGGTGCGTCCCAGCGTATCAGCGCTATGGATAACCAGGTTCTCACCGTGGGCATCCTGGTACTTTTTGAGTACAGCCATTGATTCTGCCTGCTTTTCTTGAATGGTTGCCATACTGGTCTTTTAGTCAATAATCATTAGTTTATTTTGCTGCGTAAGCTTTAGTTTATATCGCTTCGCAACACTAGCTCAAATGCAAAGATACGGCAAAATAACCAATTTTCAAGCATTTATGCGCACAATTTGACAAAGGACATTTTCCAGTTAAAGGCAACCAGCATACAAATAATCAAGAAATTTATTAGTTTATTTTGTTTTGGAGTTATTAGTTTATTTGTAAGAATGCGAAGAAGCACTACTAAACAACTGTCGAAGACCGAAATAGTCTTCTAAGAAGCACAGACCTTCCGTAAAACAGACAAAAAGCCATTCGAACGGTCCAGGTGGAACCGATCGTGTCGCGCCTGCGCCGAAAACACGGGCAAAACGACTCAGGTGGAACCGAGCGTGTAGCGCCTGCGCCCCTCCACGGTTCCTGCCCCAGCCTGTCATTCTGAGCGAAGCGAAGAAACTCAGGTCCATGAACTTGTCGATCCACCGTTAGTACTATTTTCTCATTCGGAATTATTATCGGTAATTTTGCAAAAAATACCGATGTTCTTCAACTGATTGTTTAATATAATCTACTCACTGTTTATTCAACTCTCACTAAAGTGACAATTGAGGTACAAACAACACTGGATTGTTTATCTTCTGACAATTGTCGTGTACGAAGGGACATCGAATGTCTTAGATACTGTTTGACCCGAGGCCATATAGAGAGATCTCAATGCATTATTATTCATAGGATTGCAATCCAGATACTGAAGATTCGGGTTTTTAGACACATCTAAAGAAGTCAGCTTATTATAATAGCAATACAGATTTGTCAAAGCCGTGTTCTTCGTCACGTCTAGAGAGGTCAACTGATTATAATAGCAATACAGGTATTCCAGCTTATTGTTCTTCGTCATGTCAAGAGATGTCAACTGGTTAAAATAGCATTGCAGGCCAGTCAACGCCGTGTTATGAGACACATTGAGAGTGGTAATCTTATTTGAACCACAATTCAGATATTGTAGCATCGTGTTCTTAGTCACGTCTAGAGCGGTCAACTGGTTATTGTAGCAATACAAAGAGGTCAGCGCCGTGTTCTTCGATACGTCAAGAGTGGTAATCTTATTAGAACCACACTCCAGAAATTGTAACGCCGTGTTCTTCGAAACGTCAAGAGCAGTCAATTGGTTACTATAGCAAGACAGTTGAGTCAACGCCGTATTATGAGACACATTGAGAGTGGTGATCTTATTTGAACCACAATTCAGATTTTGTAGCATCGTGTTCTTTGTAACGTCTAGAGCGGTCAACTGGTTATTGCTGCAAGACAGTTGAGTCAATACCGAGTTCTTCGAAACGTCTAGAGCGGTCAACTGGTTATCGTAGCAATACAAATCCCGTAGCTCCGTATTCTTCGAAATGTCGAGAACGGATAATTGGTTATAATAGCAAGATAGTTGAGTCAATACCGTGTTCTTCGAAACAACAAGGGTAGTTAACTGATTCGCTCCACAATTCAGCCGTGTCAGAACGGTATTATTTGACACATCAAGTGCTTTCAGCTGATTCCCAGAGCAGTACAGTGTTTGTAGTTTGACATTTCGGGAAAGGTCTAATGTTTTAATATTCCCCGGATTATTAATCCGATACCATCGTGAGCCATCTTGATTAGTGCCTGATGACGTTGAGTAAGAATGCGTAACATTAAGAATAGTCAAGTTCACACAATACTCTATTCCCTGAAGTGATTCTATCTCGCTGTTATTGGGGATTTGAATCGCATTCACTTTTTCTGCCTCCGAAACACTGATCTTCCCGTTCTTATTCAGGTCGAAGTTATTGAGCATGTACATCCGGAAGTTGGCATCGGGGAAGCTCACTTCTTCAGCGGTCACTGTCACTTTACAACTGGCGACGGAGCCACCATCCTTCGCCCGGGCATAGATTGTAACAACACCCTCAGTAATGGCGGTTACTTTACCGGATGAGCTGACAGTCGCGATCTTCTCATCACTGCTGGACCACGTGATAGTCTTATCGGTAGCATTATATGGCGATACTGTAGCTGAGAGTGTCAAAGACTCTCCTTCATTAATCGTAACCGATGTCTTGTCGAGTTGCACTCCTGTAACAGGAGTACTCGTGACTGTGACTTCACATGGCAGACTTGTCACTCCTTCAGTGGATGCCGTGATCTTCGTGACTCCGATTTTGTAGGCTTTGATTAATCCATTACTCACCCCGGCAACCGTAGGGTCACTGCTTGACCATGTAATCCTCTCGTACTCTGCTCCAGAAGGTTCAACCGTTGCTGTTAACGTCTTTGTTTCCCAAACTTTAAGAGTTACCGTATTCTCGCTCAGCCTGACACTCCCTACCTCCGGCAGCCATTGGCAGCCATATACAATTAAAAAGACGACTAATAAGAAAGGGCTACTTTTGATATTAAGTTTCATAGCATTAGATATTTCTGACGAAATCTTCACGTATTATCACCTTGGAAATAAGGTCAATCTTATCGTTTTGACTAAGATTAATCCCGCATGATTGACTTAGATCTTTCCAGATAAAGTCGAGCAATTCTGCCTTATCTTTTTGTGGAACAATAATAAACTCAACATCTTCTGGTTTATATAGAATCGGTGTTCCATACGAAGGTTTGATCGAACCGTTGCTCTGGTTATTTATGCAGCGGCTATCAGAATCGCTGAACCAGTCTTTAGTAGAATCGCCAATTATCCTCCACTCGTTATCAAGATAATTACACTGTGCTTTATCCTTGATACTATAGTAAGGTTTAGAGATACCAAGGATTTCGTAGTCTTTAGGAGGATGACCATTAAGAAATGCTTTTGATGCTTCAATAATCATCTTTGTTAATTTGCATCGAGAGTTATTTGGATAATAGATAACTGGCTGAAAATTAACTTTCCTCCATGCCCATTTCCTCTTATTCATCCCAAATCCATATTTTCTTTCATCTCGAAAGTCAATATAAGATATAGGTATATCGCAAAAGCATAACATTGGGATACATATTCCTCTCGTGTCACCTTTCTTTATATAGATATCCTCTATACAATGATACATCTTGAAACCCTCTTTCAAAATGCCCTTGACACTATCAAGAGAACGAGTAAAATGGAAAAAGGAGGAACTTATATAATTTCTTCTTGCAGCCATTTTGATACTTCATTATAATTTAGAGACTTATTCCCAAAACCGGGGCGACGATGGTGCCCATTGAGTTGTTGCTGCCACTGAAGGTGTTCAGGCCTGCCTTAAGGCCCAGGCAGAGGGCTGTGTTGCCGCCGAGGGATATCCGATATCCCATCATTCCGGAGGCAGACATGCCAAATCCAAATTCGGGAGACCCGAAACCGACACCAGCGCGGCCTCCAAGGAGGAATGATCCCTTCTTTGCCGCAGACACGAAATACCGCGCGTCAACGAATCCTTGAACAACGGACATCCTTCCTCCGCTATAACTATCGTAGGCGGCCCCGCCTCCGATGAAGAAACCTGAATTTCCCATCCAACCAAGTGTGGCGGAAAACTCCATGACCGTCCCTTTGAGCCAATAGGTGTTCCCGTCCCGGCTTGAGACAACTGATGTCGGACCGAAACCGTAAGGGACGGCTTCCAAAACGAAGGCTAGTCGCCCAGACTTTGCCTTGGCCGGTTTCTCAACCGCAGGTTTTGGCTGGCTCTCCGGCACGGGAGCGACAGGAGCGACCTGAGCGGGGATCTCTTCAACAACAGGGGTGGGGGCCACTTCAGGAATCGCTTCCAGTCCCTTTTCAAGGTAGTCCTTCGGATAATCAAAAGTCACCTTATCCAGGATGTTGGCATATTCTTCAGAAGACCATGATAAAGAGCACCTATTCACAATCTCATCAAAGGAAAGCAATCCGACAGAAGCGAAAGGGACTGACTTAGATTGGGCTAGCTCAGCTAAAGCATCCGCTTTTTCTTGAAGTTTGTCTGACTCTTCTTTACTCTTAACTGCGCCGCCGCGGCCAAAACGGGCGCAACGAGCGGCCTTTTCATAGACTTTCGCAGCCATGTCTTCCGGGAGCTTGCCAAGATCCTTATTCAGAAGCGTCGTTTTAAGATAGGAATAAGCCTTATCAAAATCTTTTGTCTCGACAGGGCTGACGCCATCGTAATACGCGATGCCTAACGCCGCTTGCGAGTACACGTCTCCCCGAGACGCGGCTTTCTCGAACAGTTCCAGGGCTTTCCTTGTGTCTTTTGCCGTACTGATTCCTTCATTGAAATAACAACCAAGGATATAATCCACCTTAGAACTCGTCCCTTCAAGCTTACTGTACAAATTGAAGGCCCTCTCCTGAAACACCCCGGTACCTGCTCCGGTCCTGTAACAATCGGCAAGGGCCTCAATTCCGACAGGGTCATTCTTTTCAGCCACTTTTCCGAAAAACTTGAAAGCCTCCACCTCATTCTTTCCCACACCCTCACCGTGGTAATACATTCCACCAATTAAGGCCAACGACTGAGGGATTCCGGCATCAGCGGCCACTCTCAAATAGTCGAACGCCTGGCTAGGGTTTTGAATGAATCGCGAACCTAGCAAAGCGGACGCTTCCGGTAATCCAAACTCATGAAGATCTTTTAATAATTGAACAGACTTCTTCTCGTCTTGAGTGATGCCCAGCGACGGGTTTCCTTCCGCATAATTCTTCGCATAAAGCAGTTTGGCGAAAGGATAGTCTCTCTCAAAAGATCTACCTACATAGTCAAAAATCACAGTTTGATCAAAATTCCTATCAGAACAAACCTGCGCGAGAACCCAAGCGGCAAGACCGTCTCCCGCCCCAGCGGCCTTTTGCCCCCACTGCCAAGCGTTGTAGAGATCTTTACTCGTCCCTATCCCGTTTCTTGAAAGGTACGTGACCATGGCCTCCGCGGGAGCATATTCCTTTTCCGCGGATCGGAGGAACCAGTAATAAGCGGATTTCTCGTTATTCTCTCCCCCTTTCTTCAAACAGGAGAATCCCAACTCGTACATCGCCTCCAGATCCCCTTTTCTGGCCATATTCAACAGCGCTCTCTCGTCATTCTGAGCCGACGCGATGACGGGGATTGACGCGATCGCGATAAATAAGCATAATATTTTATTCGATTTCATAAGCATTCATTATTTCCATCCTGGGTCAACTACATCTTCCTCATAGTAACCTTCTTTTCTCAATTTAACCACCACAGGGGTCCCCTTAGCTTGACCAGCTTTTTGGGCATAAGCATGAGCGGAATCATAGTCAGTCGCGATATAACAATATTGAGCATAACGATAGCACGCCTCCTGATCACCGGCGTCAGCCAATTGTTTGACTCTAGTCCAGTCATTTCGGTTGATTGCCGCCTCCAAAGTGTTGTCATTCTCTGCCTTCTCGAGCCGGGCTTTCTCCGCGGCCGCTTCTTTTTCTTTCTTTTCTTTTGCTAAACGATCTTCTTCCTTATTCTGCCCCGATGGTTTTTCTTTAATAGCTGTTTTCTCGTTCTGAGATGAGTCTTGGACAATCTCAGCAGGAACGGTCTGTTGAGTATCTGCCGGTTCAAGGACGTTATGATCAACTATTCCTTCACTCTCATCAATCGCTTGAACACTTTCTTTGACTATTCCCTTGTTATTCCAAGGCTTCCAAACAAATAGAACTCCAGCCGCCGCCAATAGAGCGATCGATAGCATGATGAGTCCACTTATGCCGGTGCCCTTCTCCTTAGTGGCCGCCGCCGCTCTTGCGGCTTTCGCGGCTTTCGCGGCTTTCGCGACCTCGATCCGCTTGGCCTTCTCTGCCTCTTTAGCTTTTCGGGCTTCCTCAGCCGCCTTACGGGCGGCCTCCTTGCGGGTGCGTTCTTCCTCTTCCTTGCGCTTACGCTCTTCCTCGGCAGCCTTGCGGGCAGCCTCCTTCCGGGCGCGCTCCTCCTCTTCCTTGCGCCTCCGTTCCTCCTCAGCCGCCTTGCGGGCAGCCTCTTCCTTCTGACGTTTCTCCGCCTCTTCGCGAAGACGCTGCTCTTCCCGGCGCCGCCGTTCTTCCTCTATCGCTTTCTGACGAGCCTCCTCAGCCCTTTGCTCCTCCAATTTCCTCCGACGTTCAGCCTCTGCTCTCAACCTTTCATCCTCTTCCCTTTTCCTCCTCCAGGCATCTTCCCAGGGTAAATAGACAGAACGCCCTGACAGGACATCTGAAGCATACCAATCAAGATCGTCAGCTTTAGGCCTTTCCCAAGTGTCCTTGGATAAACAGGCGGCTACCGTGGATTTAAGGCTATCCGACCACTGTCCCTTAAGATCCGGAGTCTCACCACCATGAAGCTGAATAACACCCCCTTGGCCGAAGAAAGGTAACTCTCCTTCCAACAGCTCATACATAGTGGCGCCCAAAGCCCAAATATCCGTCGCTTTAACAGCGGACGCGTCGCTTGAGAACATCTCAGGACCCATATACCCGATAGTTCCTTGAGTCGTACTTTCGGACAAATCCCTTACAGAGTTTCTCCGCAACGTGCTTCTCATCTTCACGCTAACGCCGAAATCCGATATCAGGAAATCTCCTTGCGGATCCCTTAGAATGTTGTCAGGCTTGATGTCCCGATGGATAATATCTTTTGAGTGGAGATACGCGAGACCAGCGCTAACATCTTTAATGAATTTCCAGGCGTCTTCTTCCGTGATTCTCCCGATGAGCTCGTTCGCCGACAACGGGCAATATGGCATCACTAGATAAGGCCGTTTCTCGACCACATCAAAATGTGAGGCATGAAGAAGATTGGGATGATTGAGGTTGAAAGCCGTCCTGAACTCAGACTTAAACTCGTTTATCCCGCGGGTGTCCAGGGCGATGTATATCTTTAAGGCCACCTCCATGTCAAGAATGTCGTCCCAGGCTTGCCAGACCTCACCGAAGGTTCCTCGTCCACGTTCAGAAACCAGCCGATAGCGTCCGTTTATGACTTCTCCTTCTTTGAGTGTCATCATTCTTCTCCCTTTATGGATATGCTCACCTCTTCCTCAACCTGCTCAGGATCATGATTCTGGCCAAAGCATCCTCGGACAAGGTATGCGGCCAGGCAAAGGATTCCGACCGCCGCTATCAAAGCGACCACTCGAAGGATAGCTCGAAGCCATTTTCTCATGCCGCCCCTCTTAGGCCTGTCTGACTCGGCAGGACTCTCCTCCTCAACATCAATCGGCTTTTCATCAGGGCCAGCGGTCTCTGACACGTTTTCTTTGTCAGGCTCCTCCCCATCAGTGATCTCACACAGGACGGCTGTCACGTTATCGTGCCACTCGGCGGCCTCGGCCGCTTTCCAAAGAGCGGCGCGACAGGCGCTCATAGACGCGCGATTGGCGCTGATGATCTGCCCCATCTCATCGTCATGGAGCACGCCGCTTAAGCCGTCACTGTTCAGAAGAAATATGTCCCCTTTGAACATTTGGACTGAGACAGAGTCGGCGACCGCCTTCTTACTCGTGTCTCCAAGGCTCCGGGTTATGATGTTATTGTACGGATGGATAAAAGCCTCTTCCGCCGTAATCTTACCATTGTCAACTAGTTCCTGGACATAAGAGTGATCCTTAGACAACTGCTTCAGGCCATCGGGCTCGCGATAAAGATATATCCTGCTGTCACCAAGCCAAGCCAAGGAGGCTTCAGTCCCATGAAGCCAGGCCATGACGATAGTGCTGCCCATACCCTCACATTCAGGGTGATCCTTAGCATGTTTCTTGATCGCCTCGTCCGCCAAGGTGACGACCTTTTTGAGATACTTCTCCCTGCCATCAGAATTCTCCATCGCATAGTGTGGCACATTCTCCTTTGAAAATGCCACCTTGACGATGTTAATGGCTATTTCCGACGCCACCTCTCCGGCGTTCATACCACCCATCCCATCAGCGACAACCAGGAGACATCCATATTCTGTCAGAATCATCTCCTTGTCGGACTCGAAAAGGGCGGCATCCGTGTCAGCTCCAAGGTCGGCATTGACGAACATATTGTCCTCATTGCCGCTCCTCGGTGCCTCAGGATTGTATCTTCCGGCCGCGTCAGTGTAAGCGGCCAGCTTGAACTTGACTTGCGTCATTTTTTATTCGTTTTCTTGGTTTTCTTTTCCTGCTTCGGAGTGGCTGGGACCAGCTTTGGCTTATCCTCTGAAAGAACTGGAGTCTCAATTGGATTGTCAATCATGATTATCCTCCATCCCTCGGGACCGTTGTCAAGAAATCCAAGTATTTCAAAATGAATAGTCCCCGCAGAAGGATACGTGGGTTTGATGAATACGCCGCCGATTGCCCCTTCAGGAGCGGTTTTACCAGTCATGCTGACAATAGTGGAGTCTGCATGCTGTCCATAAGCATTAATCGATAGTATATTCTCTTTCTTAGACAGCCAAACCACAAAACCATCGACTTTTTCGCTCCAACCTCCAACCATTAGTCCTTCAGAAACATCGGATGAGACTTCGACTACCTCATAAGATGTCATCGGTATTTGTTTGTGGGTCTTAATAATCGGGACTGTAGTGGGCTTGAATACAGAATCTCCAGGAGAGAGGATCTCCGAGGAAGAGATAACCGGAGTCATTCCGGGGAATTTCTTGACATCATTGTTGCCGAACCATGGAGTAGCCACATTTACGGGAGCGATCCAACCTCCTTTGGTCTTGACACAGAACCCCTCAGCGACACCGAAGAAGTCCTTGTCCTCAACATTGAACTTCTCGTGGGACAAGGTGTCTTCAAGCTGGTATTTCAGGCGCATGACGCAAAGAGCGTCCTTCATCGCCGAGACAACCATATTCTGGCTCTCTGAAGTGACAGAGGGCCTCACTCTCGGGAAAATCTGGGCTTCTGCCCGGGACATGCCCGCGAGAAGCGCGAGACATGTGATAATCAGTCCTTTAACAAACGGTCTCATGATTAATAAATAGCTGCTATCGGGACAATGATTCCAATGTTTCTTCCTGCGCTCATCGAGACTATTCCTACCGCCACAAGATTGCCGGAAGAATCCCTGGCAAGGACAGGACCGCCTGAATTACCACTCTCATAATTGGTGTTTGTGGTCACGATGCCACCGTTCTGAAGACCATTGACGGCAACTGTGGCATTCCCATACACAGGAGAGATACCACGTGATGAGGCCCCAAGTCCAAGAGGGAATCCAAGGACAGTCAGTTCGGTCATTCTCTCGAGATTGCAACTAAGTTTCGCGTCAGGAACGATAGGGCCGGACTTACCGAAAATCATATAAGCATAATCAAGGTGCTGAAGGCTATAGTCAGCCAACGAGACCTTGTAACCCTCATCATCGGTGTCGTGGAGGTCGTGGGACCGGTTCATGATCATCTGGTCGCTCGTGAACCTGACATTATCTCCTGTCGAAGTGGCGCCAAGGAAGTGCGCGACAACTTTCCCGCCGTTATTAACAAGAAGATTCAGCTCATATAACTCTTTATCAATCTCACCTCCTGCCATCCAATATGACCATCCTTCAATGACATGCCTTGCCGTGACAAAACGTCCGTCTGAAAGGAGAAAACCTGTCCCAGTCCACCCTGGAACTCCAGGTTCACCGCACTTTAAATACGCTGATTTCCCATCAGGGGTAGTGATATCGAATCCTTCTGTGTAGATAAAATAGATGCCAGGCACAAGAGCGTCAATCGCCTCGTTAAGTGTCTTATTCCCAGACATATCCGGGGCTGGGCCAGGTGTGTACTCTGTCTTGCCCGCTTTCTGGAGCTCCGCGACTTTTCGAGTGGTGCTAGAGAGCTGGCTTGAGATAGCCTGATTCTTTTTCTTCAATTCAGCTACAACTTCCTCGTTCTTGGCCTTCTCCTCCTCCTGCTGCTGAGTCAATTGCTCAATGGCTTGATTCGCGTCGATGAGCTTACTGTTCGACTGGTGAAGAAGCCATCCGCCAACAGCGCACGCCGCGACCAGGAGAGCCAGCAGGCAACACAACGCTGTCTTGTAAGGTCTCAAAGCCTGTTTGCGGAACAGGGACAGGCGGTTTGTTAGGCCAATCGACTTGACTAATCCCTCATTGCCCTCAGGCGCGACGAAGCCGAGTTTAGGGCCGTTGGTTGAAAGTTGGATCTCATCTCCGTTCTGGAGATACCAGCTGGTCTCCACCTTATTCCCGTTCAGATAGGTCGAGTTAGTCTTGGACAATTGGATGAGTTTCCAACCATTCCCTTCTTTGACGATGGCCGCGTGACGACGGCTCACCGTCGTGAAAGACTCGTCGAAACGGACCTGGCACTTGGGGTCGCGCCCCAACTCCACGCTGTCGATAATGATCTTCTGGACAGCGCCTTCCTGATGGTACTTGCTCCTTGTCTTGTGCACAAGCTCATAATACCTGCGGCCTTTTCCCGCGAAAACGGATTTGACACCCGCTCCAACCGATCCCGCGAAGGATCTTTCATATTTAACTGTTTGCTGTGACATATGTGATTATTGTTTATTAATATCCTTCAACCCTTAGTTTGACATCCCCGATGGATATGATATCCCCAGGTTTGAAAGGGACGCCGTACCGGTCCGCCTCCCTTGAATTGACGTAGGTACCATTGAGGGAGTCCCTCCAACGGCCTCCGAGCAACTGGCCGTCCCTTATGTACCACTGCCCTGAAAGAGGATCCTTCTCAAGAGTGCAGTGGTGACGGGAAATGTATTTGCTTGATTCCTCGAGAACCGGGATCTGATTATGAGTCAGCTCGTCATCCCTGCCCATAGTGAGGGTAAGCCGTCCTCCGAGCAGACGGTCAAGGTAATAGACCTTCCCATAATCCTCGCCTTGCATTATTCTCAGCAGAGTGCCGTTGACAACCGGATGGAAAGAATCAACCGAGGGTTCCCTTGCGGGGATCCCTGTGGCGGGAAGCTTTTCCATCACTTCTTTCGTGGTCTGGATCCTATGATGGAAATCGGGCCTGAGGCATCCTTCGATAACAGGCCCCCACACTCCGGAATTGTCCGCAAGTTTCAAAGCTTCCCTGTCCCATCTCCCGTCCTTACCGTTCTGAAGATAACGCGGAAGGGTGTTCTCGTTCAACTCTCCGAAAGGCAGTTTCCCGACGATCAGCTCGTACATCAGAACGCCGAAAGAGAATATGTCGGTCGTGGGCAGGACGGTCGCCTGCCCTCCCCTAGGCGGATTGACCTGCTCCGGAGGCATATATGGGAATGTCCCGAATATCTGCTGAGGCTTTCCCATGAAGCCGCGCTCGGTCATCCTTTTGTTCTGGTCGCCGGATATTCCGAAATCTGTCAGGACAGCCGAGGTGTCTTCACGGAGGAGGACGTTCTCCGGCTTGAGATCCCTATGGACCTTCCCCCTTGAATGAAGCGCGCCCAATCCGTTAAGGATGTCCCGGGCAACAGCCACTTGGTTGACCTGATGGGTCTTCGAATAGTCCCGCAGGTCTCCGAGCGGACAATATTCCATCTGAATGTAGGGATTGCCGTTCACCTCGCCGTAGGAGAATGAGTGTACCAGATTGGGGCTGTCAATCAGGCCGGTGTTGTATTCCATCACGAAACGCTCCCTGAGCTTCTCGTGATGGTCAGGAGATATGGCCCACAATTTCAAGAGTTTAAGGGCATATTCCCGGGAATCCCGTCCGATCACTTTATAGACTATTCCGAAAGCACCGTTCCCGAGGATCCTCTGGACCTTGAAACCGGGGCCGATCACGTCACCGACGCCGAACTCGCATCTTTGCGCAACGGGCATGTGAATAAGTGATTAGACTTTGAACACAAACCTTCTGTTTCCGAGGACAATCACATCACCGTCAGCGATTTCCATCTTTCTGCCGGCATGGACAAATGTACTGTGCTGGGCACTCTTGTCCTCGATGAACCATTTCCCGTTCTCCAAAGTGATCTCCGCCTGTGTTTTGGACGTGATTGTGTTATTGGCCGGATCGGTGTTCTCTCTCCTGAGTTCCACCTTCTCTCCGGCATAGTTCATAGCCGGGATCTCCCCTTGCTCATTATCCCACGCGACTGGCTGGAGTTTGAACGTCTTTCCGGAGTTTGGATTGCTCCAGGGGTTCACGGTCGAGTCATACTTGGAAGCGGCTCCGGCCATTGGCGGAGGGGCGATGAAAGGCGCACCATCTGCGGCCTGCTTGAAAAACTCCTTACCGCAGTTAGGGCAACGGACTGATCCTTCCCTGATCGGGAATCCGCACTCAGGGCATGTGTTGGGGTCTTCTTTCGGGGCGATGGGAGCCTGTCCCTCACGGACTGTAGACTTGACATCCACAGGCTCTTGTGCCGGCGTTGGGGAATAGACTGGTTGGCCTGCCAGGGGACTGTTACATTTCTCGCAACGCTGAGCCCCTTCGGGGTTCTCCCAACCACAATTGGTACATCTCATGATAGGTGGTACTATTTCGCGGCTGGCTCCAACGGTCGCGGTTTTAAACAAAGAAAGTGTGGAGCATTCCGTCTATCTGTTCTGAGGCTCTGGACTGCCTTAACCCAAATAAACAATACTCCACACCCGTATGGCATCGCGCGGATCGCGCGGGGCTGTCATACAAGGTGATGAATGTCTTGCTTATCCCTGGGTTATGAAATTGTCCAGATCTCAGAACAAGGATGAAGCGGTTACACTTTCATCAAATATGTCTGTCAGACGTAAGACGCCTAACTTCACAAATATAATGAAAGTATCATTACATTTTACGGGTGCGGGGCAATTATTTTCAATAGTTTCTCTATACCGACCGAGTCTAGACGGGAAAAAGCGAATACCTTCTTTCCCAAATCCTTAAGTGATGCGCCAAGATGATAGATGTCATCATCAATGATCAAGAAACGGTCATGTACATTATTTATCGAAAGAATATCTATCGGAGCATACTGGGCATTGTATTTTTGAATATCAAGACACGACATCGAAGACTTGTTTGATGTGTAGATTGACGCTGTCACACCTGCTCTCCTTTTAGCCAGAATGTGAAGAATTGAGTCATCCACATAGTTGTCGATCAAGACTACTGACCTCTTCGCGCTCTTTATCAAATCACAAGCGAACACATATGCGTCAAAAATCTGTCCGTCATAGATTATCCTTTCTTCGTTAACGGTCGTCCTCCTCTCCAATTCCTCGAGTCTGCGACCAATAGCGTAGCCCCGTGTCAGACAGTCTTTCAATATCGAATTAGCCCATCGACGAAATTGTACACCTCGAGATGATTTGACTCGAAAGCCAACCGAGATAACCATCTCAAGATTGTAGTATTCAACCATTCTTGTGACTTTTCTTCCTCCCTCTTGTTGAACTGTCGCAAATTTTGCGACAGTTGACATATCTTTCAATTCCTCATTAAGAGCATTGTCGATATGTTTCCCTATAGTTTTCACATCTCTTGAGAATAGGCTGGCCATCTGCATACGAGTTAACCAAACAGTCTCGTCTCCAACACGGACCTCCAACCTGATTGTCTCATCTGGATTAAAAACCGCCACTTCCCCTTTCGCGCTCAAAATGTCATTCATTTCTAAATCATCTTATTAATTATCAATATAAAAACGCACCGCGACACGGGCACGATCTCCCATATCGCGGTGCAGTCTCTGCGTACTGCGGCAGTCAGTATTTCTCTGTAAAGATAGTCAATAGTCTGGTAAATCGCAAACGGCACAGGTGGAACCGAGCGTGTCGCGCCTGCACCGAAAACACAGGCTAAACGGCACAGGTGGAACCGAGCGTGTCGCGCCTGCACCGAAAACACAGGCTAAACGGCACAGGTGGAACCGCACATGTCGCACC
>JAFROA010000201.1 GCA_017429885.1 Bacteroidales bacterium
CATCCTGCTCAGAAGGCTTCCGAAATGGGCTCTGGCTTCCATCTGCGCCATCTCCGGAGACTTGCTGGCCGTAATAGCCGCCCATGACGGATTCCTCGGAGAGGGCTGGTCTTTCATCGACGGCGGCTTCTGGGGTGGTCTTGTACGGATGCTTTTCCCCTACACGGCCGGAATGTTGATGGCGAGAGTCTTCAAGCCCGTCAAGGTTAGGAAGTCTTTCCTTCTCTGCTCAATCATGCTCCTGGCGGTCGCCCTGCTTCCCGCGATTGGCGGGCAGGCATGGAGGAACGGGCTTTTCGAGGCATTCTGCGTGATCGCGGTATTCCCCTGCATGGTCTGGCTTGGAGCATCTGACAGTTCCTACAGTGAACGGACAAAGATAGTTTGCTCCTTCCTCGGTGACCTGTCATATCCCCTATACATGGTCCATTACCCGGTTTTCTACTTGTATTACAATTACATAGGTTTCGATGGGAACGGAGTCTCAAAGACATTCGCCGATGCTTGGCCGGTCGCTCTTTTGACTGTGGCTGTCAGCCTCACTCTCGCCCTCCTCTGCATGAGATTCTATGATAGACCCGTCCGGAAGTATTTGTCTTCCAAATAATTAAATAGCCATGAAGAGATTCCTTATCATAGCTCTGGCCGCCAGCCTCATATTCTCGGCACCTAGTCTTGCCCAATCTTCCAACAAGGTTGAGAAAGCGAAGTATTTCCTTACCGCTGAACAGATGCCTGAGGTGACAAAGTTTCTGCCTGACCCTCCAGCCTTCGGTGACGGGAAGTTCATCCCCGACAGCCTCGTCTACGAGGAAGGGAAAGCGCTACGGGATACTGAGCGTGGACGTATTGCCGTCGAGGATGCCAAGACGTCAATCAGATACATTCTCAAACGATTCTCTCCCGCCATGGAACGGGAGCTGAACCCTGAGGCGTACCCCGCTCTCGCGGATTTTGTCTACAGGACCTACACGACAGCCAGGCTTTCCATCACATACGCCAAAGATTATTACCACAGGCAGCGTCCCTACCAGCACTTTGAGGAGCACACCCCTGTTCCTGAGAAAGAGGACATGAACGATTTCACCTCCTATCCCTCAGGCCACACAATACGATTCTGGACCGCCGCATTGACACTTGCCGCGCTTGACCCCGCCCATCAGGATGAGATCCTGAAGACCGGATACGAGATGGGACAGAGCAGGACCATCGTCGGGTTCCACTATCAGTCAGATGTCGATGCCGCTAGACTCGCGGCCAGCGCCGCCTACGCACGCCTCAGCGCCGATCCCGCATGGCGGAAGGCGTTCAAGAAGGCGGCAAGGGAACTTAATAAGAAACGCTAACGGGCCGCTTTCCAGGGGAAATACCTGGAGACACTCGCCCGGTAAGTGGCATATTCAGGATACTTGCTTCCGCTAATCTGTTCTCCGAGGGCTGAGCTTCCAAGGAAAAGGACGACCAGAAGAAGCGCCCCTATGACACTCCAATTGAATATTCCTATTCCAGCGCCAATAGAGAAGATATAGAATGATATCCATATCGCTTGCTCGGCGAAATAATTGGGATGGCGGCTCAGACCCCACAGGCCGGTAGTGTTGAATCCTTTATTGTAGGGGGCTGGAAGATCCTCCAATTGACGTCCCTCCCCTATCATCGCCCATTTGCGTGACTGGAATGCCCACTGCTGCTCATCAGCGATCGTCTCATAGATGATGAAAGCAAGCATCAGGACAGCCGCGATGGCATCCACAAGGCCGAACGACGCCGCCGAGCCCATTGAGACGAGGGCCGGAAAGGTTATCATCAGCACAAGAGCGTTCTGGTAGATGGAGATGAAAAGAAGGTCGAAGAGCATCCTGGCCCAACGCTTGCGGAAAGCCGGACCGCTTCTTACGATACTCCACCTGTAGTCCTCCGCACCTTCCCAGAACTTGAGCTTGTAAGCGCCTTTACGGGCAAAGTTAAAGGTGAGCCTGGCGCCCCAAAGCGTGGCGAGGACAGCCATCACGACAAGGCGCGCGGTGAAACCACCTTTAGCTGCTATAATCCAGGTATACGCGATAGGGAGCAGGCTCCAGAGCTTGTCCATCTGCGAATTGTTTCCGGTGATCTCACCCACGATGAAGCAATACGCGGCCGAGCACCCGGCGATAATTCCCAGGATCTTGAGCGTGCCTAGCTGGGTAGAATCAAGGGATGGGCCCACGTGAATATAAAGGAGCGGGCAGACGATGAGCGACAACGCAAGCAGAGCGCCCATCAGGGGGATGTTCATTTTCATATAGTGAAGAAGAGTATTTGCCTACTTCGCTTCGTAAACCCTCACGTAGTCAACCTCCATATAGGTGCCGTCTATGGAGTCAGTGACTTCACCAGCCCATTCTAGGACTGCCATACTGAGCAGTACAGTGGCGGGAGAGAATGAGAACTCGTTCTTATAGCGCCTGATCTCCCTACCGTCAAGGAAGAACACAAACTCCTCAGGAGTCCATTCAAGGCCGAGGATATGGAAATCTTGAGAAAAGTCTATGTCCTCGTATGTGAAGACCTTATGGAAGGCCTGGTGAGGCTGATCAGTCCAATTGTGGATGTTCGTGTTGACCTCATGCGGGTAATGTCCTTCGTTGATGTCGATCTCAAAACGCTTACCTTCAGCTGGTTCAGGAGAGCCTGAAGGAGACATCAGCCAGAAAGAGTTATTGGTGCCAGTGGCTCCAGCATATTTGTAACGGCATTCATAAAAGCCGTATTTGAAGTCACGTTTCGTCCAGATGCTTCCGGAAGTCCAATCCTGACCGCCACGGCTTTCCTTGTGGTTCACAAGACGGACAGTTCCGCCACCGACTTCCACGTTCTCCGGCCAGCGGCTACAGAGGGTATGTGTCGTGGGTCCGTTAGCGGAATCCCAATTCTTAAGCAACTGGTCACGGGTCTGATAGTCGAATTCATCGGCCCAAACAAGTTTGTACTTGCTCTCGTCCACAAATCCATACTCAGGCCTCTTTTGGCATGACATAACGGCCATCGCCACAGTCAGGATGATGAACAATCTCTTCATGATGATGTTTATTCTTTTATTATTCGCATTACTTCGCTTCGTAAACCCTCACGTAGTCGACCTCCATGTAGGTGCCGTCTATGGCGTCAGTGACTTCACCGGCTCCGGGGAGAATGGCCAAACTGAGCAACAAGGTGGCGGGAGAATAAGCGATTTCGTTCTTGGCGCGCCAAATTTCCTTACCGTCGAGGAAGAACACAAACTCCTCAGGAGTCCATTCGAGTCCGAAGATATGGAATTCTTTCGAGAAGTCAATGTCATCGTAAGCGAATACATCATAGACGGACTTCATGGGCTTGTCGGTAAGATTGTGTATAGTCGCGTTGATCTCGTTCGGGTAATGTCCTTCGTTGATGTCTATCTCGAAACGTTTGCCCTCCGCAGGCTCGGGAGAGTCCCCGAGAGTCACCAGCCAGAAAGCGTTGTTGGTACCAGAAGCACCGGCATATTTGTAGCGGCACTCGTAGAAGCCATATTTGAACACTTGCTTCGTCCAGATGCTGCCGGAAGTCCATTCCTGGCCACCACGGCTTTCCTTATGGTTCACAAGGCGGACAGTTCCGTCGCCAACTTCCACATTCTCAGGCCAACGGCTGCAGAGTGTGTGCCCCGTAGGACCATTGGCTGAAATCCAATTCTGCAGCAACTGGTCACGGGTCTGATAGTCGAATTCATCGGCCCAAACCAGTTTGTACTTGCTCTCGTCAACGAATCCATACTCAGGTTTCCTGTGGCACGACATCACGGCCATCGCCACTGCCAGGATGATGAACAATTTCTTCATGTCGCAAATTATTAATTATTTACCATCAATCGCACAGGGCCGATAAGGCCAGAGGAGGGCAATTCCCATTTCTGAATATCGACCCACTTCCAAGAGATGAATGTCTTTCTGGCGGAAGGACGGGCCGTGTGGTTCACGACCCAGTCGGGTATCTTCTCCAGGCAGACGCCAGGAGCGGTGGACAAAGTGTTGGTTGTCCATTCGACATCATCAGGTAGATAGCTGTCACCAACGAGGGCGTTGACCCATGTATTGGCGACTACCACGCGGACAGTGTTGGAGCCCGTATTCAGGTACTTAGTCACATCCAAGGAATATGGATATTTCCACATAGTGCCAACCTCCTTGCCGTTCATGATCACTTTCGCGACCACTTCAACCCTGCCCAAGTCAAGAACACATCTCTCCCCTTCTCCGATAGCGGGCATGTTGAAGGTCTTCTCATAAGCGATATCGCCGGAATAATACTTCCATTCCTTGTTATCAGACTCGCTGAGGTCGGAAAGGACCGGCACCTCGAATGTCTTTCCGGACATCTGCTCATCCACGAGAGTCATCGTCCAGTCTCCAGAGATGTCAATCATACTCGTACTCTTTGTAGTGGGCACAGTGGTGGAGGGAACTTCGAATGGCCTGCGGAAAACCACGAACACTGATCCGGCCCTCTCAAGATTCATCTTAACCCTAATGCGTCCGTCAGGTGTCTTCTCGTAATCGGTCACAGTTGATACCTTACCTTCAGAAGCATCCCAGAACTCGGGAATATAGTCCTTCACATTGAATATGGCATCAAAGACCGCTTCATTATTCTCCTGCTGGTTGCTGACGAAATAAACATCGGAGGTTTCCCCTTTGCGATGGATATACTCGATCCCATTGCCAGGATACATCGTCTTTTCCCTCAATACCAAGTTCTCAATCTCAAAATCGGGAAGAATGCCGTTCTCCAGGAGGAAGTCCTTCAGCGAGCCGGAGTTCTTCTTTGTCATATACACCCTCGCACCCTTCGCGATAAGAGCTTCTATCTTCTCCGCTATCACGGGACGCATGAATTCAAGATCCTTGACAACCATGACTGAATAACTCATCCCCGAGGGCATAACCAGGCGGTGATCCTTTACGACTATTGAATCAAGGAGTTCCGTGGCGCAGAAATCATAATCATATCCAATAGGGACCTCTGGTCTGAGTTTCTCCCGGGTTTTGGGTCTCGCGGGCGCATCCTCACCCATGAAGTATAGGACGTCAATCATCGGAGTCCCCTGCTGAAGCATATACTGGCATCTGGCAATATAGTCAGACCAAGGCCTCGCCATTGCCCACCAGGTATTCTGCTTATTGAATAAAGGACCATAATAACCGAGTGTGAAACCAGGCTTCAGCCCATAAGGGTCATGGACATAACTATGGAGCCATAACTGGTTCACACCCTGGCAGAAGAAATAATCGCCCTGAGTCTTCAACTCACGGGGGTAGACGGCGAACACATCGCGTCCTGAGGTGGTGAAAGCCTCGGACCCGACAACCGACTTGCCCCCTAGATGGGCAAGCGATGAAGCGAGTTTGTTGGAGCTTACTTCGGTGGCTCTGCGGGCCCAGAACTCTCCCACATACACATCAGCGTTATGAGCGATGGTGAACTCGCTGGTGTTTCCCATTGATCCATAAGGCTCGACAGAGAACTTGACACCGTTCTCGTGGCATTTCCTTGACATCGTGCCATAGAAGTTGTTGTTAATCATATGGCTGATGAC
>JAFROA010000202.1 GCA_017429885.1 Bacteroidales bacterium
CTGTAGCCGCCCCTTCCGACACTACCAACAAGTATTACATTAATGACGAGTTGGTGGAGAGTTTCGACGGATCCCAGATCGTCGGACATAAGATCACCGCATATAGGATCGATGACATCCACACTAGCCGGCAAGTCGTAAGGATTCACCACATATCCACAGAAACAGTGGAGCCAAGATACATTCTCAACACCATCCAGGTCTCAAAAGCGATGGCCGACAGCGTGATAAATACAGGTAATGTGAGCAGCATCAAAGTTTTTAAGGGAATAGAAACCGGCTCGCTCATCGTGATCATGACAAAGGACCAGGCCGCCAAAGAAGAGGAATTCAAGCGGTTATCTCAAATTAAAGCAAGAGAGTACAAAGAAAAGTTGAAGCGGGAAGGCCGGCGGAATTGATGAGGTTGGCCCTGGTGTAAGGTTCCCAGGCGTAACGGACATAGACCGGATTCTTGACTTCCGGAGCGGAAAGCACAGCACTGTCGCCCTCGAGACGGCAGGTTGCCTTACGATATAGCATATCTTTTCCAGCAAGCTCGAAACCAACGACTTCCGTACCGCTTGAAGCTTTCAGGCCATTCCCATATTCGAAGGTCACGACCACTTCTGGTTGGTGAGCTTGTCGAACCACCGGCCCTTCGGCAAGCTCAGGGACTGAAACGGCCGCAGACTTGAACAGTGGTCCAGAAGGGACCAAATCAAAGCCATAATCCTTGTTAAGCGCCAATCTGGCAAGCCTTTCACCTACCGGCTTCTTATCCTTGTAATGCACGTCTGAAGGGTCCCCAAGGTCGCTGGACACCGCCATCCCGAGATGCGTCCTGCTCTCCAGCAGCCTCCGCTGGCTGTCCCTGAACCAGGGCCATGAAGGACGGTTCAGACTTGACAGCTGGACATAATAGAACGGCAGTTCCTGGTTATTGAACCATTCCCTCCAACTGTCAACCAGAAGAGGGAACATATATTCATGAGCCTCGAAATTGTGGGCATTGGACTCACCTTGGTACCACAGAACTCCGGCCAAAGTCGGATGACCTATCGGAAGTATCGCCGATTCAAAGAGATAGCAAGGCTCGTATGGATGGCGCGCGAACTTATCACCTTTCTTGTATGAAATGTTCTTGGCGGCTCGTTCGCGTGCCCATCCTTGGATGAAATCGTTATTGATCCAATCCCTGAGAATCACCGGGAACTTCCATTCAAGGGTATTCCTGTCAATCCACGCCTCCGCGGGCGATCCTCCAACAGCGTCATGGATGATTCCCACGGGGACATTAAGGCTGTCTCTCAATTCCTTCGCGAACCAATAGCCTACAGCGGACATCCTTGAAGAAGTCTTCGGCGATGCGGTTTCCCATTTCGCCGGGCGGAAATAAATCAGGTTCTTAACCGAGTCCACAGCGGACTCCGGCCATGAGACATCGCTGGTCGCCCAATAGAATTCCTGATTGAAGAAACGAAGATCCGGATCAGCCGAGGCTGCGGCGGCCTCTGGTCCTCCATCGGCCTCCGAGAGCCTGAACCTCATATTCGATTGACCCGAGCAAAGCCATAACTCGCCAATCGCGATGTTGGAGTATTCAAGTACTTTATCTTTTGTCGATATTGTAAGTCCCAGTCCTGTAGCGGCTTCCATTGAAGGGAACTCCACACTCCACTTTCCGTCCAAACCCGCCGCTGTCTTCAAAGTCTTCCGTCCAAGCTTGACCGTGACCTTATCACCAGCGTTGGATGTGCCTTCGATGAGAATGGGGCGCCGGCGCTGGATGACCATATTGTCAGTGTATAAAGGGGAAACCGCCAATCCGCCATAGTCGCCTGTTATCCTGGAGTATACTGTTTTAGCCAGGATTCCGTAGCCAACCTCATCCGGATGGATGGCATCTGGAAGGTGCCACGGGTAAGGATAGAGTGGCGTATGGAAGTCAATAAGCTCACAGCCAGCCGTTTCCGCCACTACTTTAATAGCCTCCTGAATATCCTCATGCCACTGTTTTGTGCCTGACATGAAACGATAGTGGCGGTCAGCGAGAGGAGATAGCAGGGCTATTATTATCCTGGCCTTGGGGTTGGCTTGTTTGCAGGAGTCAATCAAAGCGAGATAATCCCCCACGAAATCGTCCCTATAATTGGGCCAGGAGCGAGGGTCGGTGTCATTAACTCCCAAATGGATGACATAGATGTCTCCGGCGAAGTCCATCGCTTTCGGGAATACATCCTGGTCGAAATATGGCCTGAAAGAACGCTTGATAAGCGTCGCCCCATTCTTACCGAAATTGCCGACCTCATATCCATCCCCCAACAGAACCTGGAGTTGGGAGGGATAGGAATATTTCTCCCTGTCCTCGATAGCTGCCCCATAGGTGATGCTGTCGCCGATGCAGGCGACCTTAACTTTCCGAGGCGTCGAAGAATATACGGAACCAACTAATAAACAAGCGATTAAGGTGAGAAAGAATCTTTTCATAGCATTATCAGTTATCAAGACAGGCAAGGAAGAAATCCTTTTCTTCTGAGGCGGAATTGGAAATCCTTCCCTTAAGACGCCAGACTCTGTTGTATATCACACTCTTCTCTTTCTCCATAAGGGCTGAGATAGTCGTTGTGGAGAATCCCGCGGCAGTGAAGGCGTAGAGTTGGAAATCTTCCTCCTTCCAGGATGGAAATTCGGAGCGAAGTTTTGTCATAACACCATTCTCACGTTTGTCCAGAGTGTCCTCAAGTCTTTTACGCACCTTCTTGTCATTCCTCAGGCCACTCACTATCGACTTGACCTCCTTCAGAATCCTCGGCTGGAGATTATCAGTACCCTCGTAGATATAATACTGCTCGCAGAGCCTCTCCAACGCCTCGAATCCCGGTCCTTCTTCCTCTTTCACCGCCAACCGCTTCCGGAGATCCTCCGCTATCATCATATACTTTTCTCTCTCAGCGACTTCCGCTTCCAAGACACGCCTCTGCGACGAACGGTAGTACAAATAAGCCACCACCACACCTCCGACAATCAGCAGAGCCGCGAGAGCCAGAAGCCACATCTTCAGCCGAGCTGAGCGCAACTTCTCCGCCTGAATGTCAGCCTGCCCTTGAATATAATCCCTCTGACTTGCCGACACCGCCCCCTCAAGAGCCTCTGATTGAGCTTTATCACCATATTCCGTGACCCTTTCCAAAGCCCTCAAAGCCCTGGCGGTATCACCGGAACGGGAAGCGATCTGATATTCCCGGAAATCAGCGTCAGCGGCATCCTCATCACTCTCGACAGAAGCCTTAGCCTCTGAAAGCCACCTCAAGGCCTCTTTCTGGTCGCCCGCCAATGAATAGGAATAAGCCAGAATACCCTTGTCAGCTGAGTTCAGGGGATAATGAAGCTCATTCGCCGCCCTACCCAGCATGTCTATCGCCAATGTCGGGTAAGGTACATCCTTGCTGACAGCGAGGGATGCGTACGACTCAAGACATCTGGCTTCCAAAAGGGTATCCCTTGACTCGTGGGAGTCATAGAGGACGCTCTTGAATATATCCTCAGCCGCATCGAATTTACCCGCCGCGGAATGGGCCTTCCCGATCTCCAGAAGGGTTCTCAGGCTTTCTCCTTCTTCTCCTGCCGCCTTGAAAGCTTCCGAGGCTCTGGCGAGATATAGGATCTCGTCTGCCGAATTGCTTGATACTCCGCTGGTTCTAGCCATATCACGGCAGATAAGTCCTTCCCGAAGAGTGTCTCCCGCCTTACCTGCATATTCAAGTGCCTTGGTATAGGATACTATGGCTGCCGAATAACTACGCTCGTTAAACTGTGACCTTCCAAGGCAATAGAGAGCCCTGGCTTTCTGGCTGTCGTCTCCTCTTCTGACAAACCAGTCCGCTACTTTGGCCACATCACTGGAACTGACGGTGTTGACATACCCCATGTCCTCTTCCATCCTGTCCAGAAGAGCTCCCATCTGGGTGTCAAGCCCTGTGGAACAGGCCCCTATTAAGAGAACGGTCAGCACTGTCAATAGGGCCGTGTTTCGCAAACTATTTATGGTCAAATATTTAAGCATACTCCTTCCCCTGTATCTACAGGCATGGATTATTCCTTATTACCTAGTAATCAGCAACTTCCAGATCACGGTCATCATTCCAACCCTGGGCCTTGACAGGAAGCTCAACCCCATCAGGAGTGACAAGCACCGCCCCCGCCTCCGGCTGGGCCATATGGCCGATAATATCGAAAGTCTGGAACTCCCGGCGGAACTTCTCGGCCGAAAGGATAGGAATCACGAACAGCAACCTGAAGTCATCGCCTCCATTCATGGCGGCGGAAACCGGGTCTATGTCCATCTCTTTCCCGAAAGCGAAGCTATTACCCTCAAACGGGATCTTGTCAGCATAAACTTTCACTCCAAGTCCGGAATCCCTGACAAGCCTCTTCAAAGAGTCAGAAAGCCCATGAGAGACAAGGAAACCCAGCGAGGGATAGATGCCTACCTCTTCCAGACGAGTCACGGCACCAGCCGGAATCTCCGGCTTCAAATAGCTTCCTATAAGCATCTTATATTTCTCAAGATCTGGCTGGGACGAATCATCCGCGGTATTCTCGAAGCCTCGTTTCTCCCTTTCCAGGATCTGTTGTCCGAGGTATGCGGCCCCGAGACTGCCTGACACACAGACCAGATCTTTGCTCCTGGCCTTTACTGTGCGCCCCTTGGTCAGTTTAAGTCTCTCACCATTGGCGGATACGGCGATTGTAAGCCCATTAGGTGATGGAACCAAGTCAAGATCAACAGTTTTGAAGCCGTGTTCCCTCATCGCCACGGTCACTCCCGACCAAAGATCCTTGATATGGCCGAAATCCAGTTTAGCCGAAACCCCGAGCCTTATAGCGAGAGACCTGGGATGAGCCATGGCGGCGTAAATCTCTCCTGCCGCGGCTGACGCGCATTTATATCCCAAATGCTTCAGCGGGAAATAAGTGAGGTCAAAATCGATCCCTTCCACGAACAATCGACTTGAAGAGACAATCTCGCTCCCGGAAGCCGGCTCGAATGAGGGATTTGAGACCCTGTTGATGCCAGTGCTCTCATAAAGCAACGCTATCGCCTCTTCTTTTCCATATTCTTTGAATGATTCCTCAGCCATAAAGATTCATATTTATAGGTAGATATCACAAAATTAGCACAAATTGTTAAATTTGTAGTATTGAAACACTATCACTGATGAAAAGAACCCTCCTCCTCTTGATGGCGGCGATCATGATCCTGCCAGGCAGCATGTCCGCCCAGAAAAAAAACTCAGACATTAAAGTCATCTCTTACAATATCCGTCTCGGTGTGGCCAAGGATGGCACCAATTCCTGGGAATTCCGTTATCCCGCCTCCGCGATGATGATAGTTGACCAGAAGCCGGACATTTTCGGCCTGCAGGAGGCCTACGATTTCCAGGTCAAGTACCTTGAGGAGTACTGTCCAGGCTACAAGAGCGTCGGTGTGGGACGCGAGGACGGCAAGCACGAGGGCGAGCACATGTCTATCTTCTACAACAAGAAGACGACCAAGCTTCTTAAATGGGGCACTTTCTGGCTCTCCGAGACTCCGGATGTCCCTTCCATAGGATGGGATGCCGCCTGCCGCCGTACCGCCACTTGGGCCCTCTTGAAAGACAAGGAGAGCGGAAAGAAGTATTATTACGTGAACACCCACCTCGACCATGTTGGCTGGGAGGCACGCAAGAACGGAATGAAGCTCATTGTCGACAG
>JAFROA010000203.1 GCA_017429885.1 Bacteroidales bacterium
CCTGTAGGCGTTGTGGCCAGCGCTTCCCGAGTTGTACTGGAAGTCTTCAGGGCCGAGGTTGAGGTAAGGGTAGTTAGTGAGGGTGTAGTTGTTTCTTGTGGCACTCTCATTTTCCCATTTGTAGGAATATCCCTCATAACCTGCCATAGCTGTCAGGGAATGGTTTGAGCCTCCGAAATTGGTGTTGTAGTTGGCGTAGAGCTGTGAGGTGTAAGCCTGATGGTCATTCCTGGATTCAGTGAGGTTGGTGGTGTTGAACCATTCGCAGGTGATCGTACGCCCGTCCTCGTAGTTTAGGTGGACGGCTTTCTTGAAGTTCTTGCCTGTGATGAAACTGTAGTTGGGAGAGAACACTCCGGTGATGGTGAATCCCTTGAAAGGAGTGATGTCCAGCTGGGCCTTAGCCTGCAGGCGGTAATACCCGGTCTTGTTCGTTCCTCCCGTCAGGTAGGCGAGGGGGTTGTATCCATCCTTGCAGTCCGCCATCCTGCCGTCATCCCAATAGGCCGTGTAGTAAGGTGATGCCTCATAAGCCCTGAAATAGACATCGTCCGAGGCCGGCCTGACAAAGACCCCTTGGCTGAAATTGACATCAACCGAAGCTTTCATCCAGTTGTTGATCGTCCAGTCGTTGTTGATCCTGGTTGTGACACGGTCATACCCCTTGTTCTCATAGTAGCCGTCGGAAGTGAGATAGTTGAGGGACATCTTTGTCCTCAACTTCGCTGTTCCTCCGGTAAGGACTACGGTGTGCTGCTGATGGCTCGCGGTTTTCTTCAGGGTCAGGTCGATCCAATCAGTGTTCGGATAGTGGACAGGATCCTTGGCGTTGTTAGCCATCCAGTTGTCGATGATTTCCTGGGAATAAATAGCCGTAGGACTAGCAGCCCCGTCGTTCCAGGACATCTCGTTCTGAAGGTTCATCCAATCGATGACATTCCCGTTAGTAGGACGTCCAGTGGGCTTGTCGATAGCGAACTGGGCGCTGTAGTCGAGTGAGAACTGGTTCTCTTTGGCTCTCTTCGTGGTCACGAGTATGACACCGGCGGCGGCCCTTGATCCATAGATGGCGGCAGCGGCGGCGTCCTTCAGTACTGAAAGAGTCTCCACATCGCTGGCTGTCACGTCGTCAAGAGAACCGGGTACACCGTCGATGATGACTAGCGGATTGTTGTCGGACATCGTGGTCACACCATGTATCCTGATAGTTCCAGTTTCTCCAGGAGCTCCGGTGGAGCGGGTCACCTGCAATCCAGCGATCTGTCCTTGAAGGGCGTTGGTAAGCTGTTGGGTAGAGCGCTCCTCTACAGCCGCTCCCTTGACGGAAGCGATCGATCCGGTAAGGTCTCCCTTACGGGCGGAACCGTAACCAATCACGACAGCCTCATCCAGACTCTCCGCGTCCTCGCTGATGGTGATGTTGTAAGTTCCGCTGGATTCGACAGTCTGTTGGTAAGTCTTATAACCGATAGAACTGATCTGGAGGGTACTTCCGGCAGGTACTGTCATGCTCCAGTCTCCATTTTCGTTTGTCACCGTGCCCAGTCCTGGCATTCCGGCGACCACTACTCCGGCTCCGATCACCGGGTCTCCCTTAGTGTCTTTGACAGTTCCTTTCACGAAAATGTTCCTGTCCTGCCTTGTTTGTGCGGCATAGACGACTATAGACCTGTCGGAAAGAATGTTGTAGCTGAGGTCTCTTCCGGAAAACACAGCGTTCAGTACATCCTGTACCGAAGCGTCTTTGAGATCGACAGAGACATTCTTCTGGTTGTCCAGGACAACGTCCCTGTAGGAGAAACAGTAGTTTGTCTGTTGCTCGATAAGACTGATGACTTGTGACAAAGGAGCATCGGTGACTTTAACTGTCACTTTCCCTGTCTGGGCGAAAACACTTGGACAGAGGAATAACAGTAATGTCACCAGCAAACAGATTTTCCACGTTTTAGTGTTACTCATCTTAGTTGGTGCTTTTATGGGTTAAACAAAATGATTCAGAAATAACTGACTCTTTATTATTAGACAAACACTATGACGAAAAGTACCTTGAAAAATAAAAAAAACGCGCCAATATGTGACGCGTTTGGAGATGTATGTTCTTATCACCTATTTGCTTATTAACGCTTTGCTTCCTGATATCTTGATTTTGACCCCGTAAGCGTATTCAAGTATCTCCGTGCAAGCCAAAATGTCGTCAGTGGGTAAAGTTCCGGTAAATAGTTCTTTAGTGTCCACGTTTTTGGTCGTGGAGAACTCGACCCCATAAGCACTATTCAGGAGATTGAGAACTTCTTTAAGACTTATGCCTTTGACGACCAATTCTTTCCGTGTCCAACTGGTCTCTTTCTCGTAACTCTCGTTTCTGACCACGGACACTTTCCCGGTCTTTTTGTCCAACGTGGCCTCTTCAAGGGGCTTAAGCGTCACCGTTTCCCCCGTGAGAGATGAGAAGAGCTGGACACTGCCTTCAACTAAGTATAGCTTGTTGAAAGAGTCTTCCACCCTTGCTGAAAGGTTAAATGTGGTACCTAACACAGTCACTGTCATCTTGTCGGCATCGATGATAAAAGGACAGTCTTCTTTTCCCGCGACTTTGAAATAAGCCTCGCCGACGAAAGTGATCTCCCTTTTTTTCGTTCCGAATCTGCCCGGGGAATATCTGAGGCTTGACATCTCGTTCAACTTAACGGAAGTGCCATCGGGCAAAGTTATAGAACTCTGCTCTCCTTTTGCAGTGGATATGAGAAGCTCTTGCTCAGACTGCTTGCGTACCTCGGAGTAGTTGCTGACAGTCAAGGCTATACACAACGGTAATATGATTGCCGCGGCTATCCCGGCCCACTTCATCCAGTTGCCTATCCTCTTATGTCTAGTCAGTTCCTTCCGTATCTTCTTGTACAGGTCATCGACCCTCTCTTGGGGAACCTTTGACTCGTCTATATCTCCTTCGAGCCAACGCTTCTCCATTTCCGCGGAAATTATATCTATTCTTTTATCCATACGCTACTTAGAGACACAAAACATGATGAAAAGTACCAACATCCCGAAGGTGCCCAGTTTCTCTTTAAGATATTTCAGCCCCAAAGAGAGGGCATTCTTAACTGTCTGCTCGCTGAGTCGCAGTTTCTCGGCGATTTCCTTGTTTTTGAAACCCTGAAGACGTGACATCCGCACGACTTCTGATTGCGTCTTGGGAAGTTGATCGATGATAGACACAACCTTGTCCTTGAAATCCTCATATTCCAGAGGGTCCCTTGACTCCGCCGGTATCAGATTTATATAATCCACATAATCCTCAAATAACGGGGTGTTCTGCTTCGCCCGCCATGCGTTAATCAGGAAATGCCTGACTCTCAAGAATAAAAGGTTTTTGATAGTGGTCTCCTGACGGATGGAGGAGCGGTTCCTCCAGAGCCAAACAAACGCATCCTGAACAATCTCCTCGGTGTCCTCCCTGGAATAAGTATACTCCATACAGAAAGCATAGAGCCGGCGGGCATACATCTCGTACAGAGATCTGAAAGCTTCTTCAGACCCCTGTTTGAGAAGCGCGATCAATTCGGCCTCGCTGATTCCTGACGGGGTGTTATTGAACATGATTATTCTTTAGAGAACGAATACGGACGGTCTTCGGGGGCTGTGCCGCGGGTGAGGTTCGGCTCGGCGGACATGCTGTACTTTATGCTGGCTCCGCCGATCAGGTCACTGTGCTTGAAGTAATTCTTGCTCCATGGTTTCCCGTTCAGGCGCAACTCTCCGATGTAGAAGTTATCTTTCGAATTGTCAGGAGCTTCCATGGTAATCGTATTACCGTTCGGCAGCGAGACCTTCACTTTCTTGAACAGGGGAGTGCCAATCGCATATTCATCGGAGGCAGGGCAGACAGGATAGAATCCAAGGGCGGAGAACACATACCAGGCAGAGGTCTGGCCGTTGTCCTCGTCGCCGCAGTAGCCGTCGAAATTGGAGTTGTACAACTTGTCCATCGCCTCACGTATGTGCAGCTGGGACTTCCAAGGCTGACCACCCCAGTCGTACATGTACAGCATGTGCTGGATGGGCTGGTTGCCGTGGGCGTAATTGCCCATATTCATGACCTGCATCTCGCGGATCTCGTGGATGACTCCTCCATAGTAGCTTTCGTCATAAAGCGGAGGCATAGCGAATACCGTGTCCAGCATAGCGACATATTCCTTATCCCCACCCATCAAGTCGATAAGTCCCTGCGGGTCGTGGAAAACGCTCCAGGAATAGTGCAGGCTGTTGCCCTCAGTGAAGTTGCCACCCCATTTCAGGGGGCTGAAAGGCCTCTCGAAGGTTCCGTCCTGGTTCTTGCCGACCATCAGTTTATACTCCGGGTCATAAAGGTTCTTGTAGTTCATCGCCGATTTGGCGTAGGGGGCGAGTTCCTCCTCGCTCTTTCCGAGGGCCTTCCCGAAGGTGTAGATGCACCAGTCGTCGTAGGCATATTCAAGAGTCCTCGCGGCGTTCTCGTTGATACCCACATCGCAGGGGACGAATCCGAGGCTGTCGTAATATTCCCAACCTCTACGTCCTGTGGAACCGATCTCCGGATGGACGGCGTGCGCCCCGTGGGTCACAGCTTTCCAGAGTTCCTCGGCGTCGTAGCCGCGAA
>JAFROA010000204.1 GCA_017429885.1 Bacteroidales bacterium
AGCTGATGCGATCATCGGCCAGTTTCTGCCCACTGATGATGTGGATGCCTTCCGCAAGCACGGGATTATAGCGATTGCTCAGGACTATCACCAGAAGTTCCCTTCGATCAGCAATATAAGTGGTGATTATGCAGCCTCCGGAAAGATCGCGGCTGATTACCTGATAAAGAAGCGAGTCAATAATTTCGGATTCTTTGGCTTGAAAGGAATGGTCTGGTCGGACGAGAGACGGGACAGTTTCGTGGCTGAGATCAAGTCTAGGATCCCCGACGCCACGATCTCTGTTCAGGAGAAGTATGACATCAGTGAGACCTGGTGGTATGACCTTGAGGGGCTTGGTAAGTGGCTGTTGGATCTTCCCAAACCTGTCGCCATTTTCGCCTGTGATGACAATAGGGCATATTACATAATAGAGGCGGCAAAGATGGTTGAGAGTGAGGAAATGCGTATTCCCGAGGACATTATGGTGCTGGGAATCGACAACGATGAGTCTCTTTGCCAGTTGTGTTCTCCTCAGCTTTCCTCGATCAATCAGGATGTTGAGGAAGCCGGTTACAATACCGCCTGTTTCATCGATGAGCTACTCTCCCTGCCTCCAAAAGAGAGGTTAGGTAAGACCAGGGACATCGTGGTAAAGCCCACTCATGTGACCACCCGTCGGTCCACAGACGCCGTATTGCATCCCAACCCATACATCTCCCGGATATTGTATTTCATCAACAACAACATCAATGACAGGATATCCGTGGATGATGTGGTTGCTTTGGTCCCGATGTCCAGAAGGCTTCTCGAGAGCACTTTCCGCAAGGAGATGGATACCTCGATCTACCAGTACATAATCAAGGTCAGGGTCGAGAAGATGAAAGATCTGATGATTAATGGATATTCTCCGCTTAACGCAGCGGACATGCTCGGAATGGATTATAAAATACTGGCCAGGAGTTTCAAGAAACTGACGGATATGACTCCCGGCGAATTCTATGATAAACTTGAATTTGATTGATAATAGATGAGGCTGAAGTTTTTCTCTTTGTTGCTGGTCCTCACCGGCATTATCTCCTCCTGCGGAGGAAATGAGCCTAGGCTTATTATTTTCACTTATGATGGTCTGCGTTGGCAGGAGCTCTATACGGGCGCCGATTCCAGCCTCGTGGGCAATCCGAGGTATGTTGACAATCCAGATGTGATGAAGGCGAAATATTGGAGAGATACTCCCGAGGAGCGTCGCTCTATCCTCCTGCCTTTCACATGGAGCTATATTGAATCAAACGGTTATATGCTTGGTAACCGTCTCAAAGGCAGCCAGTTCCAAGTGGCCAACAGCATGAGTTTCTCTTATCCCGGCTACAGGTACTATACTTCGAGGACTATGAAGGAGAGGCGCTTGAGGTCGGTATAGAGGGCTGCGGCCTGTCATTTGACAATATTCCAGCCTCGATGCTTTTCCACGAATAATCAATTTGCTGATAATGAAGAGAATAGTTGTCTTTTTCTTGGGCGCTTGCGCCCTGCTTGCATCATGCTCCAAGGTGGATAATGACCCTAAAGTGGTGGTTATTACCTTTGACGGCCTGCGCTGGCAGGAGGTCTTTTCTGGAGCCGATTCATCACTTCTAGCCGACCCTCGTTTCTCTCGGGATCCGGAGGCGCTTAAGGCTGAATATTTGAGGGACACTCCCCAGGAGCGCCGGGAGGCTTTGATGCCGTTCGTATGGAGCCACATCGCCTCAAATGGCTACCTTCTCGGCAACCGGGAGAAGAACAGTCTGATGCGGGTCTTCAACAATAAATCATATTCCTATCCCGGCTATAGCGAGATGTTCTGCGGCTGGGCTGATGACGAGAGGGTTGACTGCAATGATCCGATTCCGAATCCCAATGTCAGCGTGATGGAGGTAGTGAACCAGGATCCCCGTTATAAAGGTCGCGTGATGGTGTATGGATCGTGGGAATCGATTCGTTTCGCGGTTAATAATGAGAGGGGAGGTTTCCCTGGCAGCACCGCTTTTGAGGGGAATGTGTCTCCCAATCCCAGCCCGCGGCTTGAGATGATAGACCGGGTGATGGAAAGCATATACGGTTCTCCCAAGGGAGGCGAGAGGCCCGACGGTTTCACATACGCCTACGCTATGGAGACCATTCGGAATGACCACCCGAAACTGTTGTTTATCTCGTTCGGAGAGACTGACGAATGGGGACATGGAGGTGAATATGACAAATATCTCCATGCGGTCCATTTCACGGACGGCTTCATAAAGGATATTGTCGAGACATGTGAGGCTGATCCGTTCTACAAAGGTAAAACCACGTATCTGATCTCGACTGACCATGGCCGCGGCCGAGGGGATCGCTTTGTCTCACATGGGGCTGATATAAGGGGCGCTGAGCAGACATGGTTGATGGCTCTCGTAAGAGGTATCCCAGCAGCTGGTGAGACCTCCAACAACGGTCCTTTCTATACAAAGCAGGTAGCGGCCACGATCGCGGATCTTCTCGGAGTCGATTTCACTCCTGGCAATGGAGTCAAGTGCGAGCCATTTGATCCCACTTATTACAAGGAGCCGGAGAGTCCTGTGGCCTCTGCCACTTTCTCCGCTGTGGAAGCCACTCCAAAGGGACATGGCGTACGCTTTACCTATCACGAGGGGCCCTTCATGAGCGTCGGTGAGGCTCTCGCGAGCCCTGTTATTTCCAGCGGGACCATCCCGTTCCTCTCCACGTCTGCTAAACGTCAGGAGGATCATTTCGGGTTCAATTTCAACACATTGATGAAGATTGAGAAAACAGGCTTGTACCAGTTCTCACTGGCTACGGACGACGGAGCCAAGCTGTTCCTTGACGGCCAACTTCTATTTGATATCGACAGGGACGGAGGTGGATTCGCCGAGGCCTGGATACAGCTCGAGGCCGGCTTCCATCGCCTTGAAATCCCCTATTTCGAGAATTATGGTGGCGAGAATATAGAAGTCGGCCTCGTCGGTGAAGGCATCGAGGTCGAGCAGTTGCCCGCCTCAATGCTATGGTACGATTAGCTATTTGATAACCCCGAGCTCTTTACCCACCTTGATGAAGGCAGCGATGGCTTTGTCAAGGTGTTCTTTTTTGTGGGCCGCGGAGAGCTGCACCCTGATTCTGGCCTGTCCCTTGGGGACAACAGGATAGTAAAAACCGGTCACGAATATTCCCTCCTCGGCCATCTTGGCGGCGAACTTCTGGGAGAGGGGCGCGTCGTACAGCATCACGGCGCAGATGGCGCTCTGGGTCGGCTTGATGTCGAAGCCGGCGGCCATCATGGCGTCACGGAAGTATCTCACATTCTCCTGCTGGCGATCGTGGAGCTCATTGCTCTCGCCGAGCATCTTGAACATCTCGATTCCGGCAGCGACAATCATAGGAGGAAGTGAGTTGGAGAACAAATAAGGCCTGGAACGCTGACGGAGCATGTCGATGATCTCCTTGCGTCCGGTCGTGAATCCGCCCACGGTGCCTCCAAAAGCCTTTCCGAGGGTTCCTGTGAATATGTCGATCCTTCCATAGCAATCGAACTGCTCTGCGACGCCACGGCCAGTCTTTCCGACAACTCCGGCAGAGTGGCTCTCATCAACCATGACAAGGGCGTCATATTTCTCTGCGAGATCGCAGATCTTGTCCATCGGGGCGACATTGCCGTCCATGGAGAACACGCCGTCAGTGCATATGATCCTGAACCTCTGGGCCTGTGCCTCCTTGAGGCAGCGCTCGAGATCCTCCATGTCGGCGTTGGCATAGCGGTAACGGACAGCCTTGCAGAGGCGGACTCCGTCAATTATAGAGGCGTGATTGAGTGAGTCGGAAATAATAGCGTCCTCGGCTGTCAGAAGCGGTTCGAAGACTCCGCCATTGGCATCGAAACAGGAGGCATAGAGGATGGTGTCCTCTGTCTTGAAGAACTTGGAGATGGAATCCTCGAGCTCCTTGTGGAGGTCCTGGGTGCCGCAGATGAAACGCACAGAGCTCATACCGAAGCCTCTCTCGTCCATCGCCTTCTTGGCTGCCTCGATGAGTCTCGGGGAGTCGGCCAGTCCGAGATAGTTGTTAGCGCAGAAGTTAAGTGCCTTGCTGCCATCCTGGAGAGTGATCTCGGCGGACTGAGCGGAAGCTATGTTCCTCTCGTTCTTGTACAAGCCGGCTTCCTTGATGGAAGCGAGCTCAGCTTTCAAATGATCCTGAAATTTGCCGTACATGATTATGAATTATTATTTAGTTTTATGTTTTACGAAAATAATGTAAAT